>NZ_JBICJM010000004.1:0-55885 GCF_043103065.1 Vibrio sp. YQ_11
AAGGCTGCCAATCGGCAGCCTTATTACTTTTAACTCTGTGCTTGATGAGCGATAAGCAAATTAAGCGAATACGTATTTATCCATCATATTCACCATACGACCAATTTCTGGCTTGGTAATGGTGTCATTAGCGCCAAGCGACAGCGCTTTTGCTCGGTTATCTTCACTCATTAGTGACGAGAACATGATAATTGGCATTTGGCGGAACGCTTCGGTTTCACGCAACCTTTTCACTAAATGCATTCCATCCATTCGAGGCATTTCTACGTCCGTCACAACCGCATCCAGCAGTTCTCGTACTGGTAGCTGTTCTTCTTTCGCAACTTCAATCAGGCTCATCAATTTCTCATGCGCTTCACCACCATCTTTACAGGTGATAACGTTGTAACCTGACGACGCCAAAGTATCTTGAATCAGAGAACGGATGAACGCGGAGTCGTCCACAACCATGATGGTTTTCGCGTTACGCTTACCAACCATGCGCTGGTTCAAATCAACAGATTTATCCACTTTCACGTCGTATTTTTCCATACTCAGCTCAGGGTTAATGTCTGCAATGATCTTTTCAAAGTCGAGGATCATAATCAGGTTGCCATCTTTGCGAACGACCGCCACAACACAATCCTGCTCACCGGCTTCTAAAAACTGACTTGGCGATTCCACATCATTCCATGAAATACGGTGAATACGTGAAATGCTGTCGATTAGGAAGCCATTGGTCATCTTGTTGAAATCGGTAACGATAACAAACTTGCGCTCAAGGTCTTGTCGCGTAGGGACACCTAACCAACCAGCCAAATCGACTAAAGGCGTTAGGACATCGCGAGATGAGAACACACCAATCATATGAGGTTGCGCGTTCGGATAATCTGTCGTCTCTGGCACGCGAATCACTTCACGTACTTTGGCAACGTTAATACCGTAATAACAGGTTTTGGTGCTGCCGTCTGGCAATTGTTTTTCTAGGTGAAACTCAATAATTTCGAGCTCATTGGTACCACTTTCAGTCAAAATGGTGCTGGTTACGTTACTCATAGACCCAATATCCAAAAAACGCGTCAAGAAAAGGCTTGATGCAATACCGTAAAGAACTTCTTCCTACGGCAAAAAATCCAAGCGTCCTTTTTAGTCTTTACGACTGTGTTTGTAAACCTTCAAAAGGACGATTACTGCACACTTCCATCTCAAACAGTGAAAATATATCTCAATTTTGAACAAGACTTCGGTAGAGATTACACTCTCCCGCCTTCGTTACGTTCTATAGCGGCCATAACACTGAAAAGTTTAGGAATAATTTGAGCGAATGCTTTATGCCACAAGCAAAGTTACAACTCAGAAGATAGCAATAAAATGCCACTCATTTCTAACATGAAGAAATTTGAAACGTAGCTATCGAGTGTAGTGCAGCAACCTCTCCCTTATTGGCTTCCTATTTTGATGTAGGAAAAGCCTCACAACCACAACAAAACATTAGATATCAATAATTTAGAATTAGTTTAAAAACAGTCCTATACTTGACCCGTTTCTTAAAATTAATAACTATTTATCTGTTCTTAATCAATAACAAACGATGCTCCACTTATATGAATTCAGACTCTTCTCTACATACTCAATGGTTAACTCACTTTCCAGCCGATATGCAACACCACATGGCAACGGTGTATCTGGAAACCATGACAGAAGATCTCGAAGCGTTAAAAGCGCATCTACACGAACCAAAACATTTACTCCAGACCGTGCACAAGATTAAAGGCGGGCTCGCACAAATAGGCTTGGAGCATATTCATCAATCCGCTTTATTGACCGAACAATTGGGCCGATCTGATTCCCCCCTTTATCAAACGGCGTTAGAGAAACTCATCACCGATCTAGAGCTAAGCATTGAAGACGTTCATCATTGGGTTAGTCAACATACGTAAAGCGATTCTCTTCCCTCAAAATAACCTCAAGAGAAGCATTTAAGCTTCCGCTGCATTGAATTTTCTTACACGCTTTGACTGCACAAGGATTGACCCATGAGTTTTGACCGTAATCTGTGTAGAGTTCTGGTCGCTGACGATTCCAGACTGGTTACGAGCAGCGTGACCGCGATACTTCGACAACTCGATTTAAGTGACATCTATTACGCTTATAAACCTTTTGAGGTCATCAATCTTTGTAAGCAAATGCATTTTGATTTGGTGATTTGTGACTACAACTTTCAAACTCAGCTCAATGGCTTTCAGTTGTTAGAAGAGTTAAAGCACGCGCAAATTCTGCCTGCACATACAACGTTCGTCTTTTTGACCAGAGAAAATGATCACAAAATCGTTCGTTCAATAGTGGACTGCGACCCTGATGACTACTTGCTAAAACCGTTTAATCACACCTTTTTTCGCAACCGACTGCTGTCAGCCATGAAACGCAGAAGCGTGCTACTACCGATTTACGAAAAACTGCGTGAGATGGACTTTGAAGGCGTGATTGAAGCCACTGATACCCTTCTTCCCTTTCATCCCGAATATTCAAAACTGATCAGACGTTACCGTGCGCATGCAATGGTGCAAAACAAACAGTTTTCTAGCGCCCGTAGCGAATACGAAAAGCTACTCAAAGAAGACAATTTTGACTGGATTAAAACTGCACTCGCCAACACGCTAATTGAGACCGATAACTTAGAAAAAGCACAAGAAGTTCTGGAAAGCTTGAGCAGTAAAAAAGAGAACCCCTACTATCACGATGAAATGTCTAACATGGCGGTGCTCAGTGAAGACATTCCTAAAGCGATCAAACACCTTAAGCAATCGACTATGTTGTTGGATGCTGGTTCTGAGCGTGAACTGGTGATCACCAACCTCTCTTTAGCCAGCGAATCTTACGATGACGCGGTCACTTACATTAAGCGCTACTACGAAAAGAACGAAAATACCTTCCGAGGTGGCATCTTCACCAAACTGAATTTTGTACGCTGCCACTTATATAGAGCGCTCAATACACCTTCAAATCAATGCTTTGAAAACCTTCTGTTTGGATTAAACCCACTGATTGGTGAAATAGAGAAGAGCTCACAATTCAAAGCCCAATTTGCATTGATTGACGCGCACATCGCGCTGATTCGTGGTGATTTAAAAGCCGCTATTTCTCAAGTCAGAGCGGTACTAGCCAGCAATCAACTGTCACACTTCTATGATCTTTACCATCTGTGCGTACTGCTCGAACGTTGTTCATTTTTAAGTGAAATGAAATCGATGTTGCCACGTGCTCGCCGAGCCATTGCCGAGGCGCAACATCCAAGTATTTTCCGAAGCCAAGTGCACATGCTCAAAAGCCTTGAAGTGCGCTTGCAAGAATCGCAGACCAAAATCGAGCAAATCAGAAGACAAATTACCGCTCAGAAATCGATTTCTACCTCTGCAATCACACCGCACTTTGATCGCTACTTTCAACTGCACGACCTTCTTCCTCACTCCAAGAAAATCTGTTTAGCGATTGTGAGGTTAGCGTCACTTCGCCCATTTGAGTATCGCGGCGAATACGCGATTTATCGTAAGCTCGAGCATTGTGACCGCGTAATACGAAACTTGTGTGATAACCGAGAATTACAATCCATTAAATACAACAACATGTATCAATATGCGAAACAGAACATCACGGTCAGCAATGGATGAATTAACGTTTTCTGTTTGTTAGTTTTCTGTCAGAGCGTGTTTTTACACAATTTTCTCATCGTTAAGTGTTTCAATGGCTGCCGCCAACATTCCAAAAAATAAGACACTGATTTTCATTTTTGGAAAGAGTCATTTTCCTTCCTCTCAGCAAGGTTTTTCCTACAATCCTACTCATCCAATCGAGCTGTTGCCTGACAGCGTACTAGTTGAAATATTAGATGAGGTTCACTTTGAATAACGTTCTTATTATCGACGACCAGCCATTGTACAGCGAAGCGCTTGCTTCTCTTGTTGAAAATGCAATCAACACAGCTGAAGTAATCCAAACCACTGACAGTGCGGAAGTAATGGAGCTCGTTCGAAGTCAAAGGATTGATTTGATTATATTAGACGTAGTGCTTGGCGACCGAGATGGTATGCGTTTAGCCAAAAACATTTTAGCGACGGGCTATCGTGGACGACTGTTGTTTGTCTCTTCACGAGACTACTCTAGCCTTTCTAAAGCCGCTTACGAAATGGGCGCTAACGGCTTCTTAAACAAGAATGAAGCAAGAGAAACTATCACCGATGCGATTGTGAGTGTGTCTCGCGGTTACTCGATGTTTAAGTCGACTCACACGCCATCATCGGGTGATGTGACGCTATCAAACCGCGAAGCTATGGTGTTCCATTACTTAGCGCAAGGCTACTCAAATAAGAAGATTTCTGAGCAGCTTTCACTGAGCGCTAAAACGATCAGTACCTACAAAACACGTATCTTGAAGAAGTACCACGCAGACTCATTGATTGAGCTGCTGCATACTATCCCTCAGTCAGAAAACATTCAGTTTTGCCGCTAAGCACTGAGAATTAAGCACTCATGTATTTTGCAATGGCGCCAGTTAACAGCTGGTGCATTGCATCATGCCGGTGACTTTGCTTCATTTGCACCACAATCTTGGGCCAACCATTCGGGTAGTAAGATTCCGGTACTCGTATAAAGTTGTATCCTTCTATTGGCGCTTGATACTCAAGCAACACCGTTGCCGCACTCTTTTTCTTAATTAGCTTCAACACGCTGCTGACATTATCTAACGCTGCAATTCGGTTGATCACCATACCGTGACTCTCCATTGCGCGCTTGGCAAGCTGCTCTTTCTCTTTCCAGCCGATGATTTCTAACATGATGAATGGTAATTGTGCAGCTTCTTCAAGAGTTGTAATCCCCAACTCTTCAGGAACCACAACCACTGCGGGTGCATAACCAATGAATTTCTGATGGACAGATTTCGGTAAGTCATCGTTAAAGTAATGAAGCTGCGCATCCACCTTGCCTAGGATGATCTCTTCAACCGTGTACTCAGTAATGGTGGCCACTGAAATGTGCGCTTTAGGGAACAGCTCCATCAAATCCATTGCGAGCAAGTGACCAAATGAGTATTGAGCGGTTTGCGGTAAACAGACTGTGATGTCTTTTTCGTAGTTTTCTGGCTCAAACTCACCACTGATTAAGCAGGTTTCAAGCTTTTCCAACGCGTCGGCAATTTTGGGCAGTTGACGCTTTAAATAGTCTGTCGGCTCCATGTGGTGAGGATGTCGGATAAACAGCTCATCGTTAAGCTGAAGTCGTAATCGGGCAAGGTATTTACTGATGGACGCTTCACTTTTCCCCATCGCTTTTGCAACGGGCTTGAGTTGGCGGTGCTTATCCAATAAGACAAGAATTTTGAGTAGGTTTAAGTCGAGATCTTTGTTCACACGCGACACCAGATGTAAGGTCAGAAAATAATTAGAGCAGCCATTGTTTGCTGGCTGCTCTAATATAAAAGACCACTCTTTCTGTTTGGTCAAATTAATCAAACAGTTATGTCATGGTTATGTCCAATCACTTGGCATTTTCATCAATAAAACTATTACTTACTGTGATTGTTGTCTGCGTTTTTTCATCTCATAGAGATCTTCATCCGCTCGAACGATAACATCTTGCAGTGATTCGTGTGATTCGTTTGCCGCAACGCCAGTGCTTACGCTGACTTCAATGTCTAACGTTTTAAGTCGGTTGTCTTTGACAACGCTACGTAACTTTTTCGCCAACATCGAAGACTGACTGATGCTGCACCCCGGCAAGATTGCGATAAACTCATCGCCCCCAGTTCGGACGAGATAATCGCTGGTTCTGAACACTTTACGCATCGCATCGGCAATGATCTCGATAACCTCG
The DNA here is from genome assembly GCF_043103065.1 of Vibrio sp. YQ_11. NCBI lineage: Bacteria > Pseudomonadati > Pseudomonadota > Gammaproteobacteria > Vibrionales > Vibrionaceae > Vibrio > Vibrio sp. YQ_11. The sequence continues at coordinate 5,848 of NZ_JBICJM010000004.1, forward strand.
TCCCCAACGTGATGACCATAGCGATCATTGATTCGCTTGATCCTGTCGCCATCAATGGCAATGACGGAATAAGGGGCCGTTTTCAATCGGCGTTTGAATTCGCTATCTTTGAAGACCCTGCGGTTAAGTAACCCAGTTAAATCGTCTTTTGTCACATTCGTCAGTGCCGTCGCCAGACGAAGTTTGCTCTCTTTGGATTCATGCGCTTTGTTGTAATACGCCAAGGTTGCCAAAAAGAAAATAACAAACAGAAAGCTGTAATCCACCATCACTTTACTAAACGGGTACATGTAGACAATCAAGTTATTGTTGTCTGCCACAAAAGATTGGGTGTACGCGAATGATGGCCACGGATAACCTGAAAAATAGATCACCATTTGTTTGTTACCATTGGAGATCTGTACGTCGACGGCTTTCCCTTCGTTATAAAGTGATGAAAGATAGAGCTGTTCTGAAAACTCGCCGACTAACTCACCTTGGAAATAAACCGGGCTCATGATGCTTATTGCCATGTCATCCGAGTAGGTGGTTTTAAACGGCAGAGAAAACAACACGCGATCAGTCAATTGTTCTTTCCACGCAGCCAGAACGCAAGAGTAGTTGCTCTTGCACCAATCGACATCGAATGTGGCCTTCACACCTTCTAACGCTTTGATTGGGCACTCTAAAATCAACTTGCTCCCAGTATAAGAGCGAAAATACATAATGGCACTTTGTCGATTAAACGCATTCGACAAATACGCTTCGGCTTGATGCAGCGATTTACGCGCGACGGCTTCAACGTAATTCAGCTTTTCGTACGGTGACAGCGAGTAAATAGCGTCTTGGAAGCTGAACTCGGTTTGAGCTTCCACTTCATCCACGCTCAAGCCTTTGTATTGTTCGAGCTGCGCTTCCGTCAGCAGCCCCATTAAAATGACTTTTTGCTTTATTTTGGATAAGTTATTTGCGTAGGTGTTGAACTGCTTTACTTCATAAGAAATCAACACAGCGCTAATCATCATTGTTGAAGTCACAAACAGTAACGTCGCCACAAAGAAAGACAGCGCGATGCTTTTAAATGTCATGGTGTCTCCTTAAGTCCCTGCTACTCTCGTTAGCTCGATAATGTTCTTTACGTTAAATTTATCCAGTACGCGGCGTTTATAAGTGCTGACAGTTTTATCGCTAATCGACAACACAGACGCGATATCTCGATTGGACTTGCCTTGCAGCAAATACTTCATCACGGCACTTTCTCTGCTTGAAAGTTGCGGCATTTCTCTGACTTCGTTCGCGACTTGCTTAAATTTAAAGAAGGTATAACCCTTCACCACCGCTTCTATAGCGTCTTTCAGAATGTCGTGATTTTCCGATTTGCACACATAGCCATCTGCGCCAGATCGAAACGCCATTTGACTGTACATTTGGCTGGTTTCCGCCGAGAAGAAAATGACCTTGCCTTCATAACCGTGGGATTTGATGCGTTTGTAGAAATCAAAGCCGTCGCAATCGGCTAAGTTCACATCCAAAATCAGCAGTTCAATGTTGCTCTCTTTTAATGTCTTAAATGCAGACTTTGCAGACGTTGCGGTAAACACTTCATTGGTCATCCCCAGCTCTTTCAGTAAGGATTTGATTGCAACGCAAACAAGAGGGTGATCATCAAAGATCAAACAATTCATTTTATTCATATCTTTCATTCAGTATGGTTATTGCTTCTAAAGGCATGGGTTTGTCGATGTAGAAACCTTGGCAAAGGTCAATTCCGTATTCACGCATCACTTGAAGCGTGACTTCATCTTCAATTCCTTCCGCGACAAGCCGTATGTTCAAACTTTTCGCCAGCGCACAGATGGCGACAACGATGTTGCGTTTTTTCATATCGCTCTCGACACCTTGCACAAACGAGCGATCTATTTTGAGCTCGTTGAACGGCAGTTGAGCCAGTTTTTCAAACGTCGACGAGCCGGTGCCAAAGTCATCAATTGAGACGGTGACACCGTTCATTCTTAGCTTGAGTAAGTTCTTGTACAGAGATGCACTGGTTTGGAACGTGTCGCGCTCTGTAATTTCAATGGTGATTTGAGAGGGTTCAATCTCGTTCTCAAGGCATTGCTGCAAAAAACGATGTGAAAATTCCGGATCTTCCAAGTTTTCATGATCAACATTGATGGATACTTTTTGCGTCAAACCACGATGCTTGATGTCATAAATCGCGTTATTCAAGACGGCTTGGAACAACTCGGCAGAGAGATGACAACGTTCAACAATCGGCAGAAAGTGGTAAGGCGACAACACGCCATAAATCGGATGACTCCAACGCGCGAGCGCTTCATACCCAAGCACCTCTCCACTTTGCGCATCCACCAGCGGTTGGTAATAGTTTTTCACTCGCCCTTCACCCAACGCGAATAAGAACTCTTGATCTTGCACTTCGATGGGTTGAATAAACGTCGCCTTTTTGGTTTTTTCACCTTTCATTAGGCTCAGCAGTTCAACCACTTCGTTTTCGTCATACGGCTTAGGCAGCTTCCCTAACACCTCAAAGCTAAACCCTTCGCACATGGCTCGCACCGCAGAGATGATGGTCAGCTCCATCGCACTGACTAACACAACTTGTCCTTGGTATTGAATCTGATCGAGCATTTCCATCATGTCGATGCCGTCTTTTCCTGGCATCTGGATATCGCAAAAAATCACATCAAAATGCTGACGTTGCGCACATTGAATCGCATCATCGACACCGTTGAAGGACGTTACTTGCGCGCAATAGCGATTCAATATCTGCGTAAGTATTGTGGTTTGTAGTGGATGGTCATCAATCACCATCACATTAAGCTGTGTATTCATTCATCTCTGCCCAATAGTCTATATTGTCGATCTCCTGCTCGATTCGTAAAATTAACTCCGCGGCTCGCCTGTCAAACTCCGCCGCGGTGACTCGCTCTGCCTCAATGCAAAGCTCAGTCAGCATGCTGATTCCAATTGCCCCAACTGCACCTTTGATGCCGTGGATAACCCGTTTTTTATCTCGCTCAGTCGAGGCAGCTTGTAGGTTTTCAATATCCGTTGCCATAGATTGGCTAAACACACGCGCAATTTCTTTTGCGTCTTGCGTTTTAAAACGCTTAATCCAATCCGGTAATCGGGTCTTTTCTTTCTTGCCAATAAATGGCACCAAAACGGTTTTCAATTTGTTGAGGTCGTAAGGCTTGTAAAGTACATCATCAATACCGATGTCTTGTGTTCGCTCATTGGCAAGGCGAGCATCCTCTGCCGTCACACCGATGATTGGCAGCGATTTGAAACCAGACGCCCTCACATGTTTGATCAGTTCATAGCCATCCATTTCTGGCATGTGAAAATCGGTCAGCAGCAACACGACGTTTTCATCTTGGTTGATGTACTCCCAAGCCTCACGGCCGTTGTTCACAATCACAGGTTCGATACCAAGCTCACGCAGCTGCATTGAAATCACGCTTTGGTTGATTGGGTTATCTTCCGCAACTAATACCGTTCCGAGAATCCACGAAACTTCTTCGGACTTAAGATCGTCCAACTTCGTCTCTTGCTGCGTCTGGCTAAGCAAATTGAACAGCGCGTCTGGGTATTGAAGCTCTCGCAACGTGAGGCTACCGAGAATTTCTCGATCATCGCGCAGCATCACACCATCAAAGCCCGCTTCCTTGTCTTGTGCGGCGTAAAGGTTCGCCATGCTTATTGCGAGTGTTGCTGGCTGCATTTTCCATGCGTCACACCACTGACGAATGCTGAGTGGCAATGCCTCGCTGTAAGTCCAGTTCAAACACACTTCTGGTTCTGAATCACAACGCTCAATTGGCAATTTGACGGTGATCGTCGTACCCAAGCCGAATTGTGAATCGATGCAGAGCACGCCGCCCATACAGTCGATCAATCGGTCAACGATGCTCAGCCCTAACCCTGTGCCGCCATATTTGCGCGTAATGCTGTCATCCGCTTGAACAAACGGGTTGAGAATGCCTTCGAGTTGGCCATCCGTCATGCCAATGCCCGTATCTGCAACTTTCAAAATAAGCTGCTTTTCGTGCAGGATGACACTGATTCCGATCTCGCCTTCTGCTGTGAATTTCACGGCATTTGAGAGCAGATTGGTGGTGATTTGCACTAATCTCAGTGCATCGATTTCAATGAACGCATCCGAAAACGGCTTGATCGTAACTTTGTAATCCAAACCTTTCGCAAGCGCTCTTGGCTCGAAGCTTCTAAACACATCGCACAAGGTTTTGAGTAAGTCGGTTTTAGCGGGAGCAACGGTTAACTGCCCTGCTTCCAGCTTTGAGTAATCCAACACTTCGTCTACTAACACATTCAAATGATTGAGTGATCGCATGGCCTGAGCGATCAACTCGCGATTTGAATCGGCCGTCACTTGGCGATTCAGCAAATCGAGGATGCCGTGCGCCGCCGATAATGGGGTTCTTAACTCGTGACTCATGGTCGCTAAAAAGTTTTCACGGGCGCGCACTGCAGTTTGTGCTTCTTTTTGCGCATCAATTAACGCCTGCTCACGCTCTTTTTGCTGAGTAATGTCTTGGATCACAGTCAGCACAAACTTCTTCTTCCCACTTGGAGACGCGATGGTTTTTCGCTCACGATACACATGTTTAATACCGAGTTCGCACCCCGCAGACGCGACCTCTTCCGAGATGCGTTGTCCGCCAACTACAGTGGCCAATTCATCCGAGTTGTTCACGAGAGGCGCATTAGTCGAGCAGCTTTTCAGCTTACATTCTTGGCATTGCTTGCTCTTGTAGTTGGCACAGTTGCTCATTTCCAACTGGTTATCTTCACCGTGAATAAACACCAAGCTGTTAATTTCTTGAATGATGCCCATCAGCCATTGTTTTTCCGCTTCTTCATTGTTGGCATTCAGCTCAGCTAATTTCACCTTTAGACGTAGGTGCGCAAGAATGAAATACGCGGCAGCAAACATCAGAGAAAAAGCGACCGCACCTGCCAAGAAAAATTTTGCCATTTGCTCATCGTCGTAGCCATAAACTAGATTGAAGCTTCGGTGCGAGCGCAGAAGTTTTTCTATCTCATTTGAGTCAATGGTTTCGATGATGCTGTTGAGCATGTGTTGGAGCTGCGTATTGTGTTTTGCAACTGCAAACGCATTCGAGAACGTCAGAACGTCTTGCTCATTGATCACCAAACCATCGACCTGATCTTGCGCAATCATGCTATGAACAACGTCATCAGGAATGTAAGCCACGTCCAAAGCGCCCGATTTCAAATCCGCAAGCAACTGTTTTAAATCGTCATAACGTTCAAAACGGTCCTGTTGCCACACACCTAAGTGCACCAACCCTTGCTTCTTTAAACTCAGTAGAATGCCCGCTTTTTCTGGCGAAGACTTGTCGCGTTCGCTCTCTTCTGCTTGGATAGAAACGTAATTGCTGTGCATGAATGGTTTAGTAATCAGCCAGTCTGACTTAGGCACTGGGCCCACATAAGATACCGGGACAATATCGGCATCAAACGCCGTCAACCCATTAGAAAGACTCGACGTCGGTTTCACATAACTAAAGGCCAAACCCGTACGCGACTGAATTAAGTCGATAAAGTCTGGGAAGAATCCGTCCAGCTTACCCGTGTGCGAATCTCGATAGAGAAATGGATACGCTTCATCACTGCTGCTGTACGTGATCGTTAAGTTACTTTTATGATTACGACGGTACGCCACCAGCAACTTGTCGTTGATGTGATACGGGTTTTTTGATGCCACAGAACGAACGTTTTTACCGCTCTGCTCCCATTCAAGAATTTTGTCGATGTTGTCGATCAGTTTCTGGTTGTCTAGTGAGGCGATAAAACTCACCTCTTCTTCCTGCAGCCAATTCGGAATATCGACAATTCCTTTCACAATATCATTAGCATCAAGGTATTCGGTAATGCCCACATAGGTGTAAATCAACGCGTTAGCTTTACCACGTCGAACGTCATCAAAGGCTTCTAAACGCGTTTTCACATAGATAATGTTGTCGATGCCCTGCGAGGTTAGATTGTCGCAGTACACGCTACCTTCCACACACACCCATTTGATATCGCGAATACCACGATCTTTATAGCTAGCATCGCGATACCAAGCAGCGATGGTGCTGAAGAAAAAGGGTTTCGAAAACAGAAAACGCTTCTCTCTTTCTGGCGTTTTGCTAAAACCCACAGCGCCATCAATCACACCGTTTTCAACATCGTCAAGCAATGGCGGAATGTGTTGATAAGCGCGCAGTTCTAGGTTGAGCCCAAGAACCTTCGCGATGTTAGAGAGATAATCGAGGTTGATGCCGTAAAATGGACCGACACTGTCTACAACGGAATTTGAAGAGTCGTTTTGTGTGATAACGCCGACTACGATGCTATCTTTTGTATTTTCTTTCGCAAGCGCATTAAAGGAAACCGCAAGACTGGTTACGGTTGCGGTAAGTATGATTATTTTTCTTAGAATGCTGAACATAAATGCTTCCTCTAATTGGAAAGCCAGACTAAATTGATCAGCAAAAATGTCAAATTTCGAACTTTAACGAAATGACAATTAACTATATGTTTTTAATTGACTAATTGAAAATAAGTAAGGACATTCTGACAAGACATTCCACCTTTGACTACACGATATTTGCGTTCAATATCTCAACAGTAAATGTTCTGTGTTTCAGCCAATAAACAACTGGAAAGTTGGAAAACGCGCCATCAGATTATTCTCAAGACTTAGCCAGTTGATAAGTCTTGTTTATTTAGTAAAAAGCTCAGCCACAGGAAAAAACAGTCCTGTAGCCGAGCTTAATTTTACAACAGACAATCTCAGTTTTGAGGTGCCGTGTTATAACTCAGGGAGACGCGTGTTTCCCTATATTCATACCAACGTTCTTATTTGACGAGTTCGATATCACCCATCGTCCAGCTCTTATCGAACATTTTCTCTGTTGGGCCGTAGAAGCGGAAATACGTAAACCAACCTTCTCCTGGGTTCGTTTGTACCCAGTTGTTCTCATAACCTTTCAGTGGCTTTGGACCGTAGTAAACGTCAATCGAACCGTCAGAGTTAACTTTTAAATTCTTACGAGAAGAAATGTCTGGTGAGCCTGCATCGTTGATGATCATCAGACGATTGTTTTCATCGTAAACCGTCGTCGACCAGAAGTTTTACGCAGGGATATTCGCTGGAACATGCAGTTTGTAGGTATGTTCACCTGAAAGCCAATTACCATCACTATCTTGATACGTTACTAAGTAACGCTAACCAAAGCCTGGAATACGACCCACTATTTGTGCGAACGAGGTATGGATTAAAGCCGACGGACAAAGGACAACTTTTATCCGATAGCTTACCTAAAATAATGGATGATTTATCGAATCTCATTTTAGAGCTTGATGAATTTTCGCCAGAAAGCAGTTCCGCGAATATAAAAATCGCAATTAATGGATTTTTTGGCGTCTCTTTCCCTGCGAAATTACATTTAAAGTTATTAGATATCGCTCCTAATATCACAATAGAAACAGAAAGCTGGAGCTCAAATACCATTAGTAAACTGATTAATGGTGAGTTAGATTTGGGAATCAACTACCCTCTAAACAATGTCCCAAAAGAACTACAAACCAAGCACCTTGCCACCGATGAATTTCAGATATTAGCGAGAGATGCACACCCTTTATCGAATCAAGCGATCGATTGCAATGACTTAAGTCTATATCCAATTGTCACTGCCATCGTCCCAGATTGGAATGAGAACAGAACGCTTATTGAGTGCTGGGCAGAGCGTGAAAACATTGAAACCGAAACCGCTTTTAGGTCCAGTTCCATTTTGTCTCTATTAGAAGTGATTTCGGAGACAGATGCTCTATTCCCCACATCTGCGTTTCTGTCAAGAAAGCATCTTTCCGGACTCAAAAGTTTGTCACTCTCTCCACAACTAAAAGCCTCCTTCAAAGGCGAGTCTCAAGATATTTACCTATACATGCACTATCGCCATCGCAATAGTCCTATTTATAAATGGCTGATTCCAATAATTGAAAGCACACTTTCATCTATTAACGATAACTAGTTGTTTTTTAAAGCCTTTTGATTCTTCTCAATGGTAACGTTTCATTTACCGGTGAGATATTAATATTTGATATATTCTGTATAACATCAACGAAGTTAATTGATCTTTGTTTTAGAGGTATATTGATTAAGCAATCAATATTAAAATAACAACAGACCATAACTTTAATGACTAATAAAAAACTGGATTTAAACTTAATCCAAACATTTTTAATTGCTGCAGAATATCAATCATACACCAAAGCGGCTGAGCACCTTGGCGTGACGCAACCAGCAGTAAGCGCTTCCATTAGGCGCTTGGAAGCACTAATTGAATACCAACTCTTCACCAAGGTAGGACGTTCAATTTCCCTGACTTCTAGAAGGCAGAACTTGCTCCCCAAACTAAGGCAAGCACTGTGTATGGTAGAGAATGCATTGTCCATTTCGCCTCAATTTAAGGTTTACTGCTCAGAGGTATTTTCGGGTAGTTTCTCGTCGATTAACAACGTTTCTGTTCACGAAGCTGCCGCGACAAAAAACTTGTTACTGGAACTGCTTCATCAGCAGAAAATTGCGTTAGTCATTGATTCAATCAAGTCTGATGATTCTACACTGGTCAATGAGGTGATTCACGAAGAGCCAAATGTCGTCGTATGCCGCAAAACACATCCGAGAATTAATGGACAACTCAATACCAAGCAGTTTTTTTAAAGAGAAACACTGCGTGCTGACTGATGAATGGGCTGTGAGCCAAACGACCAATCACAACCAATACCTAAATAACGTACAAGTCGAAACCGTGGCATCTTCTCTTTCTGGCGTCGTGTTAAATGTGATTAAGAGTGACAATATCGCGATAATCCCCCAGTCTTTTGCAATGAAATGGAAGGAACAACTAGACTTACAAGTGATTGACTTGCCCATTGAGTCAAACCTTGTCACCTACCATTTCATTTATCACAAAAGAGAAAAAAACAACCTGCACCACAAGCGTATTCGAAACAACATCAAAGAAACGCTAAAACCATTTTACAAATCTTAGCTCTTTGCTTGTTCCCGATGCCAAGAACCATACAGTTGTATCGGTAAGCTAGGCGCGGGTATCTAGCGGCTTTACCTCATGTACTGATAATAATTGTATAGACAGAACAAAAGCGATGGTGGCTAAATTCGTTTTTAAATAACAGAGCTTTTTAAATGGCAAAGATATCTCGATTAAACTTGATGATATTTTTTGTTTTTACAATCATAGCTTAGCAACTCGTATGTATTTCTAATATCCAAATACTTTTCATAATGTAGATAGGCAATGATTCTAGCGTCTGTATTGAACATCAATACGTTTAATGCATTTATTGAATCATATAAATCTTTACCATCAACACCTGACTCTTTATAGCAGCTATTTATATAATTGAGTTCTTTGTAGAGTTCGCTAGCAATCAGCGGATTTTCTAACCTATCTTTTGCGAAATCATAACTTAATATACTTGTTGCATATTGGATATAACGTAACATAAACTCTTTATCAGCTTCTGTTACTTCTAGGTGGTTAACGACTTTATCGACATCATCTCTGATATTATTTTTATTTAAGTCGATGCCTAATAAAGTGTCAGAAACATCTTTGAGTATACGAGGGTTATATACATATTCCTCTAGTTGGGCGCTCATCGCTGGTTTTTCTACTTCAGCATAGGAATGGCAAGCGTTACCAAAAAACAAAAATATCGACACGAAAATATGTTTACATTTCATTGATTGAGACAACTAATTTATACATTACAGAAATAATATTCACAAAAATAAAAGCTTAGTAAAAACTAAGCTTTTAAATACCACATAAGATTGAGCACATGAATATTAAAATTACAACAGCAAATAGTGGATTGCTCATTACTCTATAGTTAATACAACTCGACGGTTACAGCCTGACAGCTTATTCTCGTTCACCTTACATATAGGCGCAGACTCCCCAAAGGCCTTTTCCACGATTCTGTTGCCAAGCCCCAGATCTTTCTTTAAATACTTTGAGGCAGTGCTTGCACGTCGAAGGGATAAACTTTTGTTGTAAGCCTGGCTTCCGACATCATCCGTGTGCCCTTCAACGAGAATACGTTTGTCTTCGTTAACCAGTTCTAAATACTTTGATATAGCTTGTTTATGTACGTTTGTTAGATAGTGCTCATTAGTATCATAGTGTAGAACTAACGACATTGAGTTCTTATCAAATGTGCAACTTTCCGTGACGTTTGTCGCTTCAACCTTTTCAATTTTTTCATCTTGCACAATGGAAAGATCCTCATTAATTACTGATGCGAGTTTTCCATCCACCTGAGTAATTTTTGTATCAGAGCTTTTCAAAACTTTTGAAGTAACATAGTTTTCAGTTTGGTTGATACAATTAGCGAGCGCGACATTTGAAGTAAAAATAATCGCAAATGGTATTAACTTTTTCATTTTAATCTTTTAATCGTCCTGTTTCTTCGTTAATCAGATTTAATATATATTTGTAAACGTCTTTACCACTTTTCGCATGATAAATGTTTTTCTCACCAACGCACTCACCGAAACCATCATCTTTTTGTACGTTGTAGTTAACACCTATTACGCCCATGGTGACCTTGGTTTTTTCACCCTCTAGCTTCGCATGTTCACTTTGAAACTTATTTTCTTTACTAGATATTCTTTTCTTAAGGCTTTCACACAAACCATGCTCACCCACTAATGACTTTAAGAATTTGTCATAAACCTGATAATAATAAGTTCGCCCATCATACTGGTCTACGTAATATTTAGTCACGACGTCATACTTATCTCTATAATATCTATTTCTATTCAGTCCCATCGGAAATTGCACATCTGTATCTGCACCATCAGAAAGAATAATAAACACTTGCTCTGGGTTTCGATCTTCCTTTTTAACTTTATCCGCTTCTTTCGCCGCAGCAATTAAACCGAGCCATGATTGAGTACCACCACCTCTTGCTGGCATCACTTTGTGGGAGTTTAGAATATCAATAAATTCCTGATATTTATCAGTCAGAGGGATATCCTGCGACTTATTATAATCACTAGCATAGTGCGGCTTTTGCTCTACTACAGACTTATCAAACATCTTATCGACGATGCTTTCAAATGACGCTTCAGTGTGAGAAAACTCACTTGCATAATCGTATAACTTCACTCGACCAGCGCCTTTATCGAACTTTGCGTTGTAGGCGTTATACGTTAAAAGCGCAACTCGACTTTTCTTATCCGGACCGGTTTTGAAGTTCTCCAACTCTTTAACGACTCTGGTAATCGTATCTTTTACGACCTGCATTTGAGTCTTGTTTCTTTCACCATACCATGGGTTACTCATCGATTGACTGGTATCCAATATGAAGTAGATATCAACGGGCTGAGGTAGGTATTTTCTCGTAATCGAGTCACCAGAGACCTTGAACTTGGGTTCTACACCAATTTCGTTGTGTGAGATCCACGAGTCATGCTCCGCAGTCGCGACAACGGTGAAGTCAGCAAATGGTGATAGCTCATTATTCCGTTGAACACAGCCATCTTTGTATTCACACTTTTTAGTGGATACGCTGATTTCGATATCGCTGATGTTGTCAGTAATGTATAAATCAACAATTCTCTGCGCATAGTCCTGATCGTCTTTATTGTCTTTACCAGGGCTTGCGATCAAAGCAAGACTTGCTACTTCCGCCGCTTCTTCGATTTTTGAGTGCGCAAGTAAACGTTGTGTGTAACCGACAGAAAATGAGAAAGTGATGATTAATATAGGGAGAAACGAAACAAATATGATTCCAGCCACTCCTTTCTGCTTAGTGAAGCCCTTCATATTAAATCCTTGCAAATGAGTATGAACTGGTCACAACCTTGATCGGCTCACCACGCATTACACCGATGATATTGAAAGGTGTTTTGTAGCATAGAGATACGTGATAAAGCGGAAGACGTCGGTTCTGTGTCGTCAGTGGTAATAGCTTCTTCGCTTCTGCCACCGTGATTTCCTTCAGATCTGGAAAATTACAATCTTCTGTTTTGCCTTTGAAGTGGGTAAACGTAACGAGCTTAGTGTCCTTTTCTTCTAACGAGAGCTCCGTGATTCTCATGCCTAATTCGCTGGCATCAAAATCTGGTAACGTACGTTTCAGCATGCCTTTCGCCATGTAAAACGCGTTATTTACTTGTGCCTCACAATGTCTACCGTTCTCACCACATATATTGAGTTCGTTGGCGAACAACTGTCGACGCTCGCTTATGACGCTTACGATGGAATAAACCACTCTATCCAACTGCCCTTTCTTGTTTACTGCGATCGTGTAGTTGATATGCATGGCAATGATTGAACCAAAAAAGAGTAATACCAATGCAAGTTCAACGATAAAGGCTCCGGTTTGTTTCGACTTAGCCACCACAAGTGATCTCCTCACCTAATTTGAAAGTGCATCGTTCATATTCTTGAACTGCGACCATCTCTCGATTAATGCTCATGCTTGGCATAACAAAGTTAAACAAAGGGTGATAAGTGAAACTCAATTGATAGATGGCTATCGGCATATTGACTGAGTTCGCCACTGCATCGCCTTTTTTAACATTGGGGCAATCATCTAAGGCTTGGCCACTACGGTTACATTGAACAAAATCAGACAAATTTTTAAAGTAATAGACCGATGCAGATACCGATGAATGGTCGACAACCTTCGACCATAAGGCACCACCGCTAGATTCTAGTTTGGTTTTGACCACATCTTGATAGTCCACTTTTTCCGAGTTGCTAGAACTACCTTGTTTTTTACTACTCATCACAGCTGTCGTCAGCGCATGGTCGGTTACCCCCATCGAATACGTAAGTACAGACAAGTCAAACCAGGTAAATAGCACCATGATCAAAACGGGTAAGCCCATCGCAACTTCGACCGTCAAACTTCCTTTTTGAAACTTGATCATAATTCAACGTACCTTTTCTTCGTGTAATCAACGACAAAAGCACCTTTGATATTCATGTTTTCAAGAAACTTCTTTGCATCATCTATATCGCTAAACTCACCAACGCAATAACGCTTCCATAAGCCGTGAGTGTAGGAATACACTTTGCCATAGTTGCCTTTCAGATAATTTAGGTAATCTGACGGAATGACTTTATAGGTTGCTAATACTTGAATTCGATAAATTGACGGCGCTTTAGGACGTAAGTTTTGCGGGTCTAATACTGAGCGCGCTACGTACTTTGGTTTCAAATCGACAGATTTCGTATCCATTTCCATATTTTTCTTTTCCTTTGACTTCGCGACCTGTTTGGGTGGAACTTTTGTATCTATTTTTTTATTCAGAGGTTTAACGCTCTTCATGAGCTTTTTCAGTTTGACTCGTGCGTCTTGCTCGCTACTGTCGTGTTTCAAAACCTCTAACGCCACATCCGGACGATTCGACCGAGTCGACGCCAAAAGGAGATTTGAACGTACCTTTTCATCATTTGGATTGGCAGCAAACAAGCCATAGAGCAGTTCCATTGCGGGCTCTGGTCTGCCTTGCAACATCATCACTACCGCAATATTGTTGTTTGCCTCACGGTCTGATGCGCCATTCTTCTTACTGTCATTGAAGTGAGAAATTGCACCGTCGTAGTCTTTTTTACGCGCAAGTATTTTGCCTTTTAGAAGGTAGTAATCACCCTCTGGACCGCCATTATCTAAATACTCTTCTAAGTAACGTTCACTCGCATCGTAATTGGATTTTAAATATTCAAGCTTAGCTAAGATATAAATAATATCTGGGTCTTTAAGATCCTTTTTCTCTAGAGTGTTTATGTATAACTCAGCAGATTTTTGGTCTTTATTATCCAAATATAAATTGATCAGTTTTATCTTATAACTCGGGACTTCGACTAAGTTCGCTTTATAAAATTCAATAAGCTGTTCAGTTTGCCCAGAGTTAGTCAGTAATTTTTCTTTTGTTACTAATTCTTGATTGATAGTTGAACAACCACTTAAAAAAAGTAACACCAAAAGAGAGAAATAGTTTTTTATATTCATTATCCTAGCATCCTCATTATCCCTGGCGCTGCGATTAGAACAACAATAGGAATCATGATAAAAGCGATCATTGGGATCGACATTTTTGCCCCCATCTTGCCGATTTTCTCTTCCAGTTCGAGCATGTTTATTTCTCGAATATCAGAAGCAAGAGAGGCTAACACTGCACCCACGGATGACCCGTACTTTAAGCTTTGAGTAAGCGTCATGACGAAGCTTTGTGCTTCCGTCGTTGGGACTAAGTCGTAAAACTCGGTGAGAGCTCGGTCTAACCCAACAATTTTGGCCCGTTCTGACGTTTTCTTAACGACATAAGCAAGGTTTTCATCGACCGTTTTTAGCTCGTTCGACAAGTAATCCAAGCTCGCTTCTAACGTCATCCCCGTGTGTACACAAACGTTCATCAAATCCAGTAAGAAAGGCAGCCGACTACTTACATGTCTCACGTTTGCATTCCCTCGCGATGAGATATACATATCCGGCGCGATCAAACAAACAAGCATAGAAAGCGAGAATGAAATAAACGCGGAGGAAAACTCCATCTCTCCTTGAATGTAGGAGTAGCCAATAAACGCCAAACAAAAAACCAAGGGTATAATTTTCAACAGATAATAGGCTTGAGCAATAAACTCGCTATGAATACCTGCTCTAACTAGATTATTTTTTGTTTCTTCTTTATTAAAAGATAATCGAGAAAGATGTAACGATAATTTGTCAACAAAAGGCGTTTTTTCTTGGGTTGAATCAATAATCTTTTTTGTTGAAATATTTGCTTTGGTTTTATCAAACACCTTTAACGAGTAATACGCGGTAGATAACGAGATAATTAAACCAAGCGCTAAGAAGATTAACTTAATATCAACCATTACCTAACTCCTCTTAATATCATGTAGATAAAGAAAAACCCAATAGCTTCACTAACCAAGACATAATAAAAGATGGGTTTTCCCCCTTCTTCAAACATTACGAAGTTATAGTTTTCCGGGCTGGTCACTTTCAAAATCATGATAAAGATAACTGGCAACGCCGCGATGATTTTTGCTGATGCACGCGCTTCCGACGTCAACGCATTTTTCTTTTTCTCGATTGCCCTCGCTTCAAACATGATTCGGTTGATGCGGTTAATCACGTCTTTTAGCTGCCCACCTCGACTCAAGTTGATTCGAATTGTTGCGGCAAAGAAAAAGTACTCAACGTAAGGAAACGAAGCTGCACTTCGTGCCAATACATCGTCTGGGTCTTCACCAATCAGAAGTCGTTCTGACATCTTTTTGAACTCTTCGCCAACTTCATTATCAAGCTGAGTTCCTACGTATTCGAAGGCATGAACAATACTTTGTCCCGAAGAGAGTGCACCCGACAATATGTTTAGTGCATCTGGAAAGTTGTCCTTGAATCGCTGCGCTTGGATACCACTTAATTTGAGGATAAACATCACAAATAATATTGGTTCTAACGCCAGCAGCACTTTCCAGTACTCAAACATAAAAAACCAATCATTAACGCAGTAAACCGCTATCGAAGACGCAGCGAAAAAGCCGATCAGTTTTAGTCCTGCATTTGGGCTCAGCAGCTTTTTCAGCTGCTTAAATTTGTCCTTTACTTTCTTTTTATAGCTAACATCAAAACTCTCCGAGTCGATAACCGCCCGGGAGCCAGTAACGCCCTCGAATGTATTGGACTGTTCAATGATAGACGTGATTTCTTTTTGTCTTTTCACATGACCAATAAACAGGAATAACGCGACAGCAACCCATAGTGAAATGATGATCAGCATCATGAGAACAACTCCTGAAGTGCCCCATCTAAGCCGAAGAACTTAGCTCTCTCATAAATCACAGAACGCTTAGAAAGACCTGGCGTTCGGAACTCACCTGAGATTTTTCCTTCATCGCCTACGCCATTGTTCTCAAAGCGGAAAATATCTTCCATCACCACGCTGTCCCCTTCGAGGCCAACGATCTCACTGATGAACAATATTTTACGACTACCATCATGCAGTCTTCGTACTTGGACGATAAGATCGACCGCACTTACAATAGTGCGACGAATCGCCTCAAGCGGCAGGCTTGCTGTAGCCATCATTACCATACTCTCGACACGCGCAATTGCATCACGAGGGGTGTTCGCGTGCAGTGTTGACATAGATCCATCGTGACCGGTGTTCATCGCTTGAAGCATTTCAAATGCCTCACCGCCACGACACTCACCGACGATGATTCTGTCTGGTCGCATACGAAGGGCGTTAATCACCAAATCTCGGGCGGTAATTTCACCAGTACCTTCGACACTTGCTTGGCGCGTTTCCAAACGCACAATGTGCGGCTGCTGCAACTGAAGTTCGGCAGCATCTTCAATGGTGACAATACGTTCACCACTGCCGATAAAGCCTGACAAAGCGTTCAGTAGTGTTGTCTTACCAGAACCAGTACCACCTGAAATAAGAATGTTGCACTTGCAGTGGCTCGCAATGGAAAGTAGCTTCGCCATTTCAACGGACAGCGCGCCAAACTGAACCAAGTTTTCCAACTTAATTTTTTGCTCTTTAAACTTACGAATTGAGATTGAAGTACCATCAATCGCAAGAGGTGGTATTACGATGTTTACACGACTACCATCTTCTAAACGTGCATCACAAAGCGGTTTCGATTCATCAATTCGACGCCCTACATTGGATGCAATGCGCTTGGCGATAGTATTGAGCTGCTTTTCATTGACGAACTGGATTGGCGACTTCTCTACCTTGCCGTTGATTTCGATGAAAATATCTGACGGGCCATTGATCATAATGTCCGAGATATCATCGTTATCAACCAACGCTTGAAGCGGTCCTAAACCTTTAAGTTCATCCAGTAGTGCTTTGACGAGATCTAAACGCTTCAAACTGCTGATTTGCAGTTGCTTTTTCTCGATAAGAATATTGACGGAATCTTTTAGTTGGCTTTCAAGCTCCAATGGCTCGACATCGACTAAAGAAGCGGCATCAAGCGCGTCAAAGATTTCGTCTCTTATGTCAATATAAACTTCTTTTAGGTGATTCATTTCTTAAACCACGCGAACTTTTTCTGCACTTTGACTTTTTTACCAGTCAGCGAATTCACCATATTTGCAATAGCTGGGGTGAACTTAATTTTCGCCGTATTGTGAATGCCCTGTTGGATGATCAACTTTTCCAAATTGGCTTCATAAACGAAATCAATGGTGTCTTTCGCTTTAATTTTTTCTTTGGCGCCTTGGAGAGGCATCATGTAATCCTTCTGCGATCGAGTCATAGAAAAAATGATTCGATGCTCGGCCTTTCCTAATTTTTTCTTTATCGAGTGGTAAGCGCGTAACGAGGCAACAGAAGGTTCACAAACAACAAAAATGCGGTTGTATCTTTCATTGATGTCTTCTGAAGTCAGTTCGTTTATCGCATTTAAAGGCAATGAATCTATGATGAAGTTGTACTGATCCACCAGCTCATTAGAAATTCTAAATAGAGAGTCTGCATGGTCACTAATGCATGCAATGTTCTTTTCAAGGGCAAGGAAATCAAGCTTGTCTTTGATCGGGTGTACATAACTCCCAGCAATTGCGGCATCGAGCTCAGATTGGTTTAAATCGATACTATTTTGTTGCGCCTTTAGTCCTTTTAAACCCAAAAAAATATCCGAATTTAATGCCAGCGTATCGTGTTCAACAAGCAACGTTTTTAAGCTCGCTTGCTGGCTCAAGCTATGGGATAAAAAAGCACTGATGGTTGACACGCCAACACCGCCTTTACTACCAAGCATCAAGACTCTTTTAGCGATTCGCGACTTTTTCTTCACCGTTGGCGAAAATGTGTCTTTACCAGACTCTTTTAATGCCCCCAACAAGCCATCAAGTTCCGGATCCCAAAGAATGTAGTTCGCACCTAACGACAGCACTTTGTCACGCATCAAGATTGAGTCCGTGTTGCTCAACACAATCAGAGAAATGCTCACATCTAATCTTGAAGATATTTCCGCCACTTCCGAAACAAGCTCGCCACAATCTCGCAAATCAAGAACGACATGCTTTATTTCTGCGCTTGTTTTGTGCCAACTCTCATCATCGATATCATCTACTTTAAGAGGTGATGCGAAACCTTCGATCGCATAGAGCTCATCGATCGCTTGCAGAAAAGCCATATCATCTGAAACAACCAGATCAATGGTGTTATTCTTTTTGTCTTTACTCGATGAAGTCGTTTTGAATAGGTTATCTAAATCCATTTTTTACTCCACGACAGGATTCGTCATACTCAAACGTCTGTTGTATTCCAAGCTGCATCCAAATGGATGATTTTTAAGAGTATTGAATGAAACAGCACCACAGGTTTGTTCTTGAATCTTGTGATACTTCGCGACGATTTTTACACCTTTGCCCTCACTGTTTGCGTTCAGTGTGTATCGCAGTTTATTTACGCCTTTGGCTTTGATTTCTTTTACAAAACCATCAACAAATTGACTCTCTTCGGTGTCGTAATTGATTGCAAACGTAGACTTTGGGTATTGGCTATTGATTTGATTAACAAAGTTAACCGACTTATCCATTGCCACGTCTTTGTTGGTGACTCGAAACTCAAAGGTTTCCACAATGGTGTCTACCGTCGTTTTATTTGGGGTTACCGATACCGAGCAACCGGTCAGTAAAACGGAAACGACCAATAATAGGTTTGCCTTCATTAGTTAAAGCCTCCCGCCTTTATCGTATTTTCCAACTCTTCGTCATCAACTTTCGAAAGATCGAGCTTCAGCAAGCGCTCAAGGTCACTCGTTCGCTTGAACTTCGGCAGCTTGATGTCGGTTTCTTTGACAGGGTCAACAAGATTAACTGTCGCGACGATGATCAGCTCCGTCTTTCTTCTTTCGGTATTGGTCTTACTGAATAACGCACCAAGAATTGGGATGTCGCCTAGATAAGGAATTTTTGCCAATGACTCCTGCTCTTCCGACGTTAAAAGACCAGCTAACACGAAGCTTTGGCCGTCTTTCAGTTGAACCGTTGTCTGAGCTTTTCGAGTTCGTAGCGAAGGGACGCTAACTAGACCGGAGTTCACACCATTGGTTTTATCAATCGAGCTCACTTCTGGTAGCAGTGACAGGCGGATGTTTTCTGAATCTGTCACCTTAGCAACCATAGACAGCTTTACCCCGTATTCTTTATAAGTCACGGAAATACCATCGTTGTCTCGGACGGTGATTGGGATTTCACCACCGACAAGAAAGCTCGCCGATTCGCCAGAAATTACCGACAAGTTTGGCTCAGCCAGCACTTGGCCGATACTGTCGTTGCCACTCGCTGAGATAACCGCGACGATATCTTCTGCCGTAAAGTCCAGAATTTTGTTGACGAACTGACCAGCACCGCCAATCGACTTACCATTCGTCTCTGCGTATGACACGCCGAGTTCTGTTAAGAATGAGCTCGAAACCTCTGCAACCGTCAACTTCACATTGATTTGATCGGTAGTGAGCACTTTTAGGTTGTTGATGATATCTTCGAAAACGTAAGTAGCTGTATAGTCAAGCGGATCAACGGATTCTCCATTTGCGCCAGACAGCTCAAAAGTGTTTCTTTGCTTACTCTTTTTCAGCATCTCGCCAACATGGCGGTAAACTTTGTCTTTGATCTCTTCGCTGCTAACAACACCATCAATGACTATTTGCTCACCAATATTGGTCAGCTTAATGTCTTCATCTGGATATCTCGCAATAATGGTTTGCTTTAAAAGTCTTAGACTCTTGTTGACTACCACTTCTGCGTTATAAATTTCGTTTCCGGCTCGGTCATAAGCAATGATCGACGTTGCACCACGACCGATACCGTAAATCACGAGCTTCCCATTTGCGATTACCTTGTAGTCCGCAATTTGAGTGTCTGCGACAAATACGGTGTCGATGTTACGTTTTACGTTAATGGTTTTTGCTGCGCCTTTATCTAAGCTCAATAGCTCCCCTGCAGAGACTGAAGCTGGGAGTAATAGCGCCACTCCTAATGTGACTAATAGTATATTTTTATTGAACACCCTTAATTCCCTCTCAGCTGTCGAACGCCAAATCGATGCTCAATTAAATCGCTACTTTTCACAGATAAGTATTTATGAACCATCTTTGCAGGAACCAACGTAATAGCTCCGATCTTTTGTGCCATTTCAAGCTTAAGTACTTGTTTAACGGTCAACGCGATGATCAAGCCATAGTCTTCGTTTGACGAATCATCATCTTCAGACACATTCATCGCCTGTAAAACTAATGCACCATCAATAATGACGTTGCTTGTTAAGCTATCGATATCGGAATAACCGCTTTCTAATAAATTCGATTGAGATGAGGTTGTAGCGACAAAGCTGACGCGGTCGCCAGGTTGTATTGGTAACGCCTCAACAATGCTACTGCCTTGAGAAAGGTAGTAATAAGGGACCTGATCTTTTTTAAGCGAAAGATACATGTAATCTTTTTCGCCTGGGTTAGAAACCAAGTTTGACGTTAGTTGAGTTCCTTCGGTGACATCTTTTGCCCATAGAGCGCCAGATTCAATCTTGATACTCGTATAAGGGGTATAAGAATGCTGTTTTGCTTCTGACTCTGAGAACTCACGAATATCAATTGCATCAATATTGACGGGATCAGCTTTGTTCACAGTTCGATTAACAAATGCGACTTGTACAAACACTTCATTTTCCACGACGGCTACAGGCTCTGGCTGGTCAAAGAAATCACTGACGTAAAAAAAGGCCAAAAACATAGTGATGGCAACAAATACAAAAATTAATGCTCTACTCATAGAATAAAAACCTTAAAAGAGAGGGTTTCCCCTCTCTCTAAATTTATAACGGGTTAACTTATCCTTGTTTACCGTCGGCAGTACCGCCTTTACTACCACTGCCACCGGCTGAATTAGCACTATCCATCGACGTAGAGATCTTACCCATTGCATCATTTAACGTTGTTTTCAAAGTGCCATCTTTGAATACAAATAGAATAATTGAAGACATTGCTACAGCGATGATTGCGTATTCCACAGCAGTCACACCACGTTTGTCAGACTTAAATTTGTTGCGGATATTACGAAGTTTAGAATTGATATTTAAAAGCATGTTTACCTCTATTTCCCTTGAATTAATCACTCATTTCGTGAACGAATAAAATTTACATCAACAGAAACAATCACACCAATTAAGCTTTTTTATTTACATATAAGATGTTGTTATAAAAATAATGAAATCCATTACATAATTTTTTATTATCCAAAAAGATTTGAATTTAGAAGCAACACATTTAAAATGGGAAAATGAATTATATAAATTTTGCTTTGTGGCTAACTTGCCTGATCAACGTCTTGCTCATATTTTATGATGACATTCGTTATAGAATTGTAAAACATCGATTTCTTCTTATTATCTTTATTACTTCTCTACTTAGTTTGTTCTTTACTCCAGAACCACTGACTCAGCTCGCAGTGAGTACCTCTGTTTTTATTTGTTTCTTTATACTTTGGTTGATAAATATTGTAGGCGGCGGAGATGTAAAACTCATTGGCGCACTTTTCTTAGGAGTGAACGATGAATATATGTTAGCGGCAATAGTAGCGATAGGATTACTGGGTGGGATTCAAATATTGGTTATGTGGTTAATGTCTGTTTATCGAAAAAAAACACCTTTTGAGAATGGTATCCCTTACACAATACCAATTGGTATAAGTGGGCTCATTTTCTTCTACATGTCATTAATTTAATCATTATTAAAACAAACGCCATGTCTATTTATTCAATAGCCATGGCGTTTTTCTACATCACTTCACAACTGGTTAGCAAGCGACCCGTAGGTGGTCTACCAACCACGCCTTTAGAAGTAAGTCGGAATGTTTCGGTAATCAAACTTCTCAAACGTTCTTGGTCAATTTTCTTCGCAGCAGAGTCATTACACCATACGTACATCTCGATATACTTGGATAGCGGATATTGGCTACACTTGTAATCACCTAATGTCCAACTTGGACAGATAACAAAAGTATTTGCCGCTTGCAGTTCATTGATCATCAATCGAGAGGAAGAAGTGGTAAGCCAATGTTTTACCTTAGAAATATCCACTCCAGAAGAATCGAGCAATACCTCGGCATCTCGCCTAGTCAAAGTATTACAAAAGACGATTCGCTCAGGGTAGCACTCCTCAGGTTTGACGGCACAGTCGCAAGCTAAAATGTATTGCTCTCTATTTAGGGGGAAAACGCGACCTTCCACGGAAGTGGTGTCACCAATAGCGAAGACTAAATCGTGGTTATCTTTATCAACACAGTTCATGTCGCTATAACTTGTAATAGCCAACTCGACGTCGTTATACACTCTAAAAGAGCTAATTACCTTCGCGACCAATTCAGGGGCAAATGAATCAGATATCGCAATAGAGTACCGATCAAACATATCTACTTGAGCCAATTCGTCAAATAATTGGTCATATAAAGACATTGTTCTGTCTGTATAACTAAGCAATATTTGGCCATGTTTAGTCAGATTGAATCCATCTTTTCGATCGAAGACTTCAGCCCCTATAGTACATTCAAGTTTTTTAATATGTTGTGAAACGGCTGGTTGGGTTAAATATAGACTTTCTGCTGCCGCAGTAAAACTTCTATGCCTTGCAACATGTGAAAAAGTGCGCAAGTACTTTACATCGATGGTACGTTTATTAGCTTTCATTTAAATAACACCAAGACCCAATAATTTTCCGATAGTTATAATTTTTATAAATCCATAAAGCTACAGATGAAGCCAGTTAATAAATAGCTCCCCTCTATAACTCAGTGTCTTATTTTACGTCTAAGCATTAAACAGTTGTATAAGAAACCAATTGCTTACCCATTGAGTTTGCCACTGATCCGACAAGATAAAAAACATTGTAAATATCTGTTTTAACTATTATTTCATGTTGCAAAATAATTAATTAAAAAAAGATAACTTTATAATATTGTGTCTTAATCACCCCCTTTATAAGGTCTAAATCCCCCTTTAATTTTAAGTAATTACTTAATAATATTCATATTGTTTTATTTCATAACAAACAGTATACATTATATGAACGACAATATTATTAATAGAAATTAAGTAATTATAAGAATACGTATATATAAGTATAAGTTACCGTTATTAAAAATCAATTCAAGACTAACTCATTTATACTCGAACGAAAATAGCAAACGTTTGCCATTTTCGTTCGAACCATAATATGGATTTAAAACGAATGTAAATGCGACTATTCAATTAATAATGTTGCATATCTCATGATTCTGGCCATGAGATATGCTTATCATTAAGCTTTAATTTGGTTTCTTTTGCGATATTCAAGCGGAGAACAATCATTTTCTCGTTTGAATATCTGCCTGAAAAACTGTGTATCAACATAACCAGATCGACTTGCAACTTCATCTATTGACAACTTTGTTGACCTCAACAGTTCTTTTGCAAAAGATAAACGCCCTAACTGAATAAACTTTAGCGGACTGATGGATGTTGCCTCTTTAAATCGGCGTTTTAACTGCCGTTCTGATAAGCAAGCTTCATTCGCTAAATCACTGATAGATACGATGTCTAGATCCGTGGTGAGAATCCATTTTTGGATTTTTAGAATCAGCTCATCTCTGTGTTGCATGTAACGGAAAACATCACAGTATGAATGAGAGTTTCCACTGCTCTCTATTGTACTTAAAAACTGGTTACCAAGGTTTCGAGTGTGCTTTCCAAAATACTCTTCTACTATTTCCAGCATCACACTTGAGTGAGAGTAAGGTCCAGACGAAAGATAGACGTTTCCGTCAATGAGTGCTTTCTGCTCAGTCATGAGCATTATCTCAGGGAACAGTTCGCCAAAGAGGTGGGCGAAGTAAGAATGCATTACAGCTTTGTTTTGCTGCAAAAGACCGGCTTTCGCGACGACAAAAATACCAGTGTCAATTGCAACTATTTTGCTGCCTTTTAGGTGTAACTCTCTGATCCAATCGAACAATGCAGGATCGATATTATCTAACGATTCTAAAGGATCGCCAATTGAGCCAATGATTAATATGTTTGTAAAATCAAATGATTGCCATTGTGCGGTGGGTTGAACGCTGACCCCCCCTCGACCAATTAACGGCCGATTGTTTGGCGTAACGACGTGTGTCATGAAACCTTGGAACTCTGCAAATTCAGCTGCTGTTTCCAAGATCTCTAATGAGCTTATTATTGATGCAAAATACCTCCCTGTCGGAGCAAGCGCTACGACACGGAGGTTTTTCTTATTGGTTTCCTTCAATCTTCATTCATCCTGCGAATATAAGACGATGAATTATAATATCTTTCTACCAAATATCATTTCTTATTACGAATCTATACAAATTATTAACCTTTGTTCTTAGGCTAATCAGCATCATACATAGAGTGACCCACAGCCCCATAGAGCCGCCTTCTTCACTCTTGCCAGGATCATTTTCCACAACGACTTCTTGCTTAACGACCATAACAACGCTCTTAGTAATAATTGCACCATCGTTGTCGTTTACCGTCACTTCAAACGTCAGCTTTTCACTTTTCTCACTCACTTTTGGTAACGTCACTTCTACACTTGCCGTATCCGTGGTGGCAAACTGAGCTTTAGTCCCAGAAACTTGACGCCATTTGAATGAGTGATCCGTTGAATCAACGTCTTTTAAGCCAAGTACAGATAGTGTGACTTTTTCGTTTGATAGGCCTTCTTTACGACTCGCTTCAACAGCGAAGATCGGCTCATCATTAACCGCTTCGACCGTAATTACAGCCATAGCTGTATTAGATTCACGTCCGTTTTCTTTCACAATAGAAAACTCAAACTGGTCATTACCAAAGTAGTTTTCCTTACTTTGGTAGGTATTCCCATCAATCTTGCCGTGCATCGGCGGCTTTTTAATGACGATGGTGTCCCCTTTCTCTAGTCCTTGTTGCTGATGTAAGTTAAGTTCCAGTGGCGTATCTTCTAGCGCTTTGTATTGAAGACTATTGGCGGTGATTACTGGAGAATTGATCGTGATGACCACCTCACCTTCTGCTGTCGTCCCAAAATCGTCAGACACTTGATACTTCATTACTGCTCGTTGTTCTGGAATGTCCGAAACAGGAACAGAATAGTGGATTTTTTGTCCTGAGATTTCAGCGCTACCAATCGAAGGCTTTGATGTAATCTTATCTAGCTTCAATGTGCTATTCGCATCCGATGAGTGGTCATTCGCCAGTACATCAATCGTAATACTTTCACCGCTTAATACGGTGACGGAATCCGTTTCAACCGTAATACTAGGTTTCGCCTGAGGTTTTTCTAACAAAGCAGCAAAAGGATAATTACGGCCACGCCCTTCGCTTAATCCGCTCGTCTTGTACGAACTGGCATTTCCATAGAACTGCTTCTTTTTCTCTCCGTTAGACAAATAAGCGTCCAAGAATGAATAGCTGTATTCTGGCTTAGCGTTTTCTAGCTCAATGACCAACAACTGCTCACCTTCATCGATATCAAATGGCGATGCAAACATAACTCGACCACCAAACATAGGAATCACCCCCGATGACACTTCAACTTGAGTGTCAACGTTAATAGACGCATTCCCCCAACGGTTTGTAGTCAGGTCATATTTAAACATGCGATAACGCATCTCGGAGTTTGGTAGGATTGGCTTAGCAAATAAGTAGAAACCAACCAAAGATTGGTAACCGTCGTTGTTTTCTAACCCAAACCCTATCGTATTGTTGCGGCTGTCTTCATACACGTACGTTCTTGAAAGTGACGTTATCCAAGCCGATTTATTCGTCGATGAAGGAATAGACGCTCGTAACGTGCCGCTTTGATCTGTACTGGCGATATCATTAATCGAGATATTGGTTTCCCGGCCACCGGTGATGAGTTTCAAAGAAGGAGTTGTATCATCCGAAATAGTTACCACATTGCTTGAACCCGGGAACACATCACCTTGATCTGACCAGCCACGAGTTTGTAGTTCATCCAGACCGTCCGCTTGGAATACCTGAACTTGCATTGGCCCTGTGTCATTAAAACGGTTGTCGATACTTACGGCCGTGATCAAAAGACCTTCACCTGACAACGCACGGTCGTATTCCGTTTTTCTTCTGTTTTCGAAGTAAGCTCTTGGACCTTGCTGTTTCAAGTACGGATCGAGATACACCACACCCTCGCCTTGACGAGTCTCGATTGTGCTAGAACCAGACGCTTCAATCACTTTCGGCTTGATGAAACCAGCAGCTTCCTTACTCCATGCCAACATATTGACCGGCGTTTCCCCTGCATACGTATCACCTTGTTTACTTGCCCAGCTTCCGCCACCCATTAATCCCCATTGGCCAACAGAGCCGGAATGTTTGTAGGAGTACAAATCAGGTAGACCAAGCATCAAGTGTCCAAGTTCATGGGCAATCACGCCCATCGTAGATTGATGGTCACCTTGGAAGTCAGCAAACAAACAGTAATCTCGAATGGTCTTTCCATCGATCTCAATCGCATTATGACTATAACGATGAGGCCAAATGTACGGCGTATTTACCGAACCGGCAGATTTGTCATACCCCGCAAATACAAACATCACAGACAATTCGTCAGGTGTGATTTTGTCGTCGTTATTCAAATCGTAAGTAGACAAATCCACATAACGGTCTAACTTGTCGTAAGCAGCTTTAAAAGCCTCATTTAGCTTACTGTCACAAGTCGCATCATTTTTTGAGTGGCAGTTCGGGTGAGCGATATCCAACGTAAGGTCGATGACACCATCGTTCGCCGTACCTTCCGTTTCTTTCGCAGGCTCTACAATGTAACGTCCGTAACTATTCTTACTGAAGTAGTCTTTTACACTTTGCTGATTATCACCAAAAATCACATTGGTGAAGTCATTCACAAAATCTTGGTTGTTAAAGCTCACCTGAACAACGAGCAAAGGTTGGTGCGTGGGCTCATTTGTTGCGTTTAGTGCTCGGATGGGAGTTTGCTCAAGATATGGCTCATTCATTGGATAAACGTGCTCAGAAGGCAATAAAGAAGACGTCGGGGTGACGCGCTCTTTTAACAACTCTCTCACTGCTTGTGGCATTTCTAATTTGGCTTCAACCCCAAGAGAAGTGACGACAAAACGCCCATCAACAATTTCATGATTACCATAAAACCACCCTGTCTCTTCATCGTAGACATAAATAATGCCTTCTCTATCTTGATACCAGAAAGATTCTTGATCGCCATAAAGTTTTAATTCTTTCTTTGAACCATCATTTAACTGAAATTGATGCCAAGTTGGCGCAGGCAGCGTATTGGCATGAGCAAAGGAAACCATCAAAGTGCTGATGATTGGAAAATATATTTTTTTCATATACCCGTCGACTAAAATAAAAACCAAGCGTTATGTATATCAAAATCAATTTTTCCTTCCCAATTAACATTTCTACTGAATTTATAAATAATAGTTATTTGTTCAATATCACATAAAAATAGGCGTGTTGAGCATAATACACTTTTATCTAGCCATTAAATTCTATTATTTAACTATGCATCAGTAAAAATATATATTTGACTCCCATTTCAAATACAATACTAATTCTATGAAAAATATTAAAACTGCATGTCTTCTATTATCCATGCTTGGTGTTTTAACTGGATGTGGTGGTGATGATTCTTCCGGTGGAGTCAAGACTGTTCCCGTCGCTGGCGTAGATTCTGGCGACAAAAACGATGACAACGCTGACAACGCTGACGTAGATTCAACTGTGGATGACGATACAGATACAGATACAGATGATGACAGTACCGTCGATGATGATTCCACGAAAGATGACGATACCGAGCTTTTCCCACACAAAGGAAAATGTACTGTTGAAGATTTTACGGTTGACCGAGTCAATATCGAATCAAGAGTCGCAAACAGTGACTACGAGTGCATGAGAACGTGGTTTTCTCCATCGTTAGAGCAAGCAGACGTCGTCTTCAGTACCATGAGCGTGAGTCGAATTACTGGCGGATTAAAAAAGGCAATTGAAGCTTATAAAGGAACAAAAGAGCAAGCTCAGCAAATATACTATTTAGGTGAGTTCATTAAGGCAGCTTATAAAAACCGACACGATACCTTTGCCAAAAAGTTACAACCTTTCCCATCTGAATTAAGCGTAGATATTGCCAATACCATTCAACAATTTTTGCGCTCGCCATACGCTCTAACTGAAGGTCGCGAACAACAAGAAGCGCTCGCATCCATGTTGATTGTTGTTGATAGTATTCGTCAACTCGCCATCGCCGCACCCGATGTTTTCGCTATTCTTGATAGCTTTTCAGCGGACAAAAGCGACAGCTATTACTACCGTAAAGCCATCAACAATATCTTTGTCGCTATGGCTGGACACTCACAAACCAAAGCGTTTTACGATGTGATTGAATCTGACTCAAGTTATATCCATCGTTTGAGTAGTTTTATTACCAACAACGAATGGGCGATAGGCACGGATTCTGAACAACTACTTGGCAATGCCGCACGAGAGCTCGCTAGGCTGGTAAAAACTGAAGATGCAGAGACAAAAAAAGTCGTTGTCGACACTTTAGATTCTTTGTTAAAGCGCTACCCGCTAGGCGGTAAGTCAGACAGAATTTGGGTTGGCATCGCCGAAATGGTTGACGCTTATGCATCAGATTATCTTGAGCAGCTAGGGCTAAGTAACTCAAAATCCGTATTAAAACAGCGAATAATGACATTCAGTTATGATTGTCGCGGACCCGCGCGAATTCTTGCTCAAGAGATAACAGAAGCTCAAGCAATTACAAGCTGCGAAACATTAAACCTCAAAGAAGATGACTTCCACCAAACTGTTAACACCGGATATCAGCCTGTCGCTGATGATCATAGCGATAGTGTCGATGTTATTGTTTTTAAAACCAAAAGTGACTACTCGACCTACTCCAGCTTCCTTTTTGATAACACAACCAACAACGGCGGACAGTTCCTTGAGCGAGATCCATCAAAACAAGGAAATGTGCCTCGATTCGTCGCTTATCAAAACGGATGGGACGACGACTTTTCGATTCTAAACTTAGAGCACGAATATGTGCATTATTTAGATGGTCGATTCAACCAATACGGTGACTTCCACGACACAATGCGCGAAGGCAGTATCGTGTGGTGGTTGGAAGGTTTTGCTGAATACATGCATTACAAAGAGGGCTACAATGCTGCTCTAGTACTTGGCAAAGAAAAGACGCACACATTGGCAGACGTGTTCAGTACGAATTACAGCGACGGTTTAAACCGTGTGTATCGCTGGGGCTACTTAGCTGTGCGCTTCATGATAGAGAAGCATCCTGAAGACGTTACTGAACTGTTAGGTTACTCGCGTACCGGCCAATACAAAGAGTGGGTAAAACTGCTTGAACGATTAGGGCCTGCTTACAATACTGAGTTTCATTCGTGGCTGGATGAGGTGACGAAAGACATTGACGATTCGGATATTTCTCAACCAAAACCGAAAGAGAAGCCAAAGAAAATCGAACTCAATACCAGCATCCAAGTAAACGGTAAAAAGTTCTCTGAAACGCTCTTCTTTGTCGATGTTTCAGAAAGTTATAATCAACTAGAAGTGTCTATCTCCGGCACTGGTGATGCCGATCTATACGCTTGTTACGACAAAGTATGCCACTACTTCGAGTACGAATGGTCGAACTACACCCATGGCAGTAACGAAACGATTTCAATCCCAAAAAATGAAGACGGGTCGATCAAAATGGGACAATACTATTTCAGCATCAGTGGTCGTGAAGAATTCGACGTAGAACTGTCTGTTGTTGCGAAATAAATTTCTATCATCGTTCATTAGGCACCTGTTTTCTCGATGGTGCTTAATGAACATTAAATATTATTTATAAAGGTATTATAATTCTTAATTTCCTGACGTAATAACTTTAGATATAGAATATGAAACGATGTTTAAGTGTGAGTCAAACATAGTAATAGTAAACGGATAAAGTGGATAATATGAAAAGGAATATGCCTTACCTACCTAGCTTCAAATTGACTGACTTTGACATAAAAACGTTAGTACAACCTATCCTCTGTCCTAGAAGCCAAGAGATTCAATATTACGAAACTTTGTCTAAGATAAGCACTTTTGCTCAAAGCAACATAAACAACGACGTATTCTTTTCCATTATAGACAACACGTTTATTCAAACTCTCGCTTTACAACAAATTCGATTTTCTCTTGAAAAATACCCTCACCAACTACACTCTTTTAATATTAAACTCTCTTGCTTAGCTGACGAAGATTTTGTCCGTGAGCTTTTAAGCTTCAATGGTGCTAAGTTTGCTCTTGAGATAAGCGAGCTTGATTGTTATACCGAATCAAAAGAAATACGCGAAAACTTATCAGTGTTACAAGCGAACAATATCGAGATTTGGCTGGATGACTATCACCGTAACAACAAGCTGGCTAACATGTCACTTGGCAAAATACTTTGGGATCGTATCAAGATTGACAAAAGCTTTCTAAAACACGCCGACCAAGAGTCTATACAAGCACTAGAGTACTTCTTAGCCCCTTTCTGCTTACACGGATTGATCTTCGAGGGTGCTGAGTACATCGAACATCATAAGATGTTAAAGACAAGCCACTCATTAACTCAAGGTTACTATTACTTTAGACCGTCCCCAATAAACTCTCTCGACTCAAAACCGCGCGTTGCCGAGTCAATCAAGCTCTCCTATGCGGGTTAAATAAAGCAAAGCAATTTGAACAGTGATCCGCACCACCAGTTTTGGACACCGAGTTAAGTGAGTACAATCACTAACGAGGTGAACCATGACAAACAAAAAGAAACGTATTATTCATTCTCCTGAATTTAAAGCCGAAGCCCTGAAGCTAGCAGAGAAAGTGGGAGTGGCTGCGGCAGCAAGACAGCTCTCCTTGCATGAATCTCAGATCTACGGTTGGCGTAAGGCTGTAAAGAAAGACACCACGACCAGTCAGCGAGAGCAAGAGCTAGCCGCTGAAGTAGCCAAGCTCAAAAGGCAGTTAGCAGAACAAGCAGAAGAGCTAGATATCGTAAAAAAGGCCGCCACCTACTTCGCGAAAAATCTAAAATAGATTGCTATGAATTTATGCTCGAACACCTGCTGTACTTCAGTGTTGTCCGTATGGCTAAGGTGTTCAGGGTTTCTCTAAGTGGGTTTTATTATTGGATTAAGCATCGTCACAAGGCCATCCAGCGCGAGACAATTCGTCAAGAGCTTGATACAAAGGTCAAAGATGCTTTTGACAACAGTAAAGGTCGAGATGGTTCAAGACCTATCCAGAAAGAACTCGCTGAGAACGGTAATAGCCATAATGTAAAAACCATTGCAGCCAGCATGAAGCGTCAGGATTTAACGCCGAAAGCGGCACGCAAGTTTAAGTGTACAACGGACAGCAAGCATAAGATGCCTGTAGCTCCGAACTTGCTAGCTCAGGACTTTAATGCAACGGCCCCGAATCAGAAATGGGCGGGAGATATCACGTATCTTGCCACAAGTGAAGGCTGGTTGTATTTGGCTGTGATCATTGACCTTTACTCACGGTAAGTAATTGGTTGGTCAATGGATACGAAGATGATGGCAACACTGGTCTGCGATGCATTATCAATGGCTTTGTTCCGTCGAGGGTTCCCTGAGCAGGTTATTCTTCATAGTGATAGAGGTAGCCAGTATTGCTCGAAAGATTATCGAGACCTCATAACTGCTTATAATCTAAAGCAAAGTATGAGTAGAAAAGGAAACTGCTGGGATAATGCGTGTGTTGAGAGCTTCTTCCATTCGATGAATGGTTGAAGCGATCCAGTACGAACCGATCATGACCAGAGATGAGATGCACCAAACAGTCTTCGAGTACATTGAGGTTGATTATAATCGGACGAGAAGGCACAGTGCTCTTGGGTATCTAAGCCCAGTTAACTTTGAACAGAAAAATGTCGCTTAATGAAGTGTCCAGTCTGGCTGGAGCAGATCATCAAGACTCTTTGGGTGAAAGAACGGATTGTATTAAGTTATGTAGATGCTGCGTAAATGGTTCTCGACTATAACTTTGTTTAAAAAAAGACGAGAGCGAGTAATCAATATTGTCATCTAATTTTATGGCTTTCACTTTTGAACTGTCATAGATAAACTCAGGTAGAAATGAAACCGACGGCACGGTTTGAACAACTTCGTAAGCCGTAGATAATGAATCAACATAGGCAACTTTTTTAGGTTTAAGCTTTAGCTTCTCTAAAAGGCGATAACGATGTTCATTCCAAGAAGGTAACCTAGACATAATCAGTAAATTATCATGCACATCATCTAATTGGGTAATTTGCACATCGGGATGGCACGCTAAGTAGACATGGTATTTGCAAATATGCCTTTGAGTGATGCTTTTATTGGTTTCAAAGTCGCTAAAGTGCACACCAATATCTATATCTCCCGCAGTAATCGCATCGACGGTGTTCTTCCCCCAGCGCTGAACATAAAATGTCGCCTGAGGAAAGTGTTGCAGCAGCACACTGGTCAATTTTGCCGCTGCATACTGATAAATATAAGAGTTAAGCGCAATAACAATGGGCTGTGTATATTGTGAAAAATCAGTACGCGAAGTTGTGGCTTTCTTCAATATATTCGCAATTTGATTGTAGTTCTGCTCTATCTGTGGGGCGAGTTGATGTACTAAAGGGGTTAGTTCCATTCCTTGAGCGCTGCGAATGAAAATTGGATCATTCAACCTTTCACGCAGCTTGGTTATATCGCGGCTAACGGCGCTTTCAGACTTCTTTAGAATATCTCCAACTTTTTTAAGATTAGGATTGTGATAGAGCAACACCATCGTTTTCATTAGCTCTAATGGCAAATCTAAATAGCGATTCTGTAAATCCATGCACATGCACCTTCTTGCAATATTCGCAAGATAGTCTTAACTATCATTACTATTTTTACAATAGCAAAATGGTCTTTATTTGGTCCAAACAAAAGAGTATAGATATGAAAATGAAAGCTCTGAACATCGCCTTAATTTCTGCATTGACATTAACAACCACCACTACATTTGCAGCAAATAATCCTGACTTTAGCTCTCCTTACATGAATGCTAAAGATACCCCACTTACTCATCTTCCAGAAAATGGCAATAAAGCGAAGGTCAATCAAGAAACCGCATCATTCTGGAATTTGGGGACACATAGTGAACAGCGAGCTTCTTATGATGACCCAACTACTTTAAAAATTGCCGACGGTATCTGGACTTTTGGCTCACGCTCAATTGTTAACATGAGTGCCATCGAAGCTCCTGAAGGTCTAATTATCTACGACACTGGCGACAACGGTCATGACGCAGAAGAGTTCTATACTATGCTGCGTAAAGAAACGAATAAACCTATTGCAGCCATCGTGTATTCGCATGAACACTACACTTTCGGCGCACGCTACATGTTAGAACAAGAAGCGGCCCGTGGTAATACTGATATTAAGATTATTGGACACCCTAACACCAATGCATCTATTGCCAAAAATGGTGGTGTATCGTCAATACATCCTGAGACTAGCGGCATCACCATGGCTCGTAGTATCGAGCAGTTTAACGCTTACCTGCCTAATAAAGGGGATAATGCCGCCTATAAAAATACCGTAATGCCAGACCAAAGTGGTTTCGTACCCGTGAATTTATCGCCAACTCATGATGGTCAAACCATCAATGTGGCAGGCTTGGATATGGTGTTCTACATAGACGGAATTGGTACTGATACCTCAAACCAGTTGATGGTCTATGTTCCAAGCAAAAAAGCGGTATTGAATAATGTTGTTTGGGGTTGGTTCCCTAATATCTATAGTGCCCGTGGTGGTCGTTACCGCAACCCAAATGATTGGATGGGCGCATTAAACAAGATAAAAGAACTAAAGCCTGAAATCTTACTTTCAACTCATTCCACTTCACTTGTGGGGAAAGATAAAATCGATGCTCGCTTGAAAAGTTACCACGATGGTTTAGCGTTTGTTCTTGATCAGTCATTAAAAAATATTGCTTTGGGTCAGGGGCCAGACGAACTTCGCTATAGCGTAAAACTGCCTAAATATCTGAAAGAATCACCGATTCTAGTTCAAAACTATGGTGAAATTTCGATTATGCCGCCGCGTATTTATACCGCGTTGTTTGGTCAATATGACCGCAATGCCGCTCACTTAAATAAGTTACATCCAAAAGATGAAGCGATGCGTATGGTTAGCGCGATGGGAGGGGAAGATAAAACCTACAACCTAGCCAAACAAGCATTTGATAACGGTGATTACTTGTGGTCAGCACAAGTGTCTGATTACTTAGTGCAAAGTAACCCTAATAAGAAAAACAAAGAGTTAAAAGCCGATGCATTGGAACAAATGGGCTACCGTGCCACATCAACCAACTCACGTTCTTTCTATTTAGCACAAGCTGCTGAACTTCGCGGTCAAGTAAATATTATTAAGAATGTTCCAGCGGCCCCTGCTTCAATCGTACAAAACATCAATGATTACGTTAACTATTACCGTATTCGTATTAACCCTGAACGCTCAGATAATACTGAAGCAACAATTAAATTTGATTTTGGGGGAGACCATGTTTATGGATTGGAAATCAGCCGAGCAGTAGTAAATTACCTTGATAACGCTGAAGTAAGCAAAGCTAAATCAGATGTGACCGTACAAATGAAACCAGAAGTTTGGGCTGAAATTTACAACAACATTGCGACTTTTGATGAGCTGCTAAAAGCAGGAAAAGTTAAAGTCATTCAAGGTAGTAATGCTAAAGCCTCTCAGCTAATGGGATTGTTTGACCCAATTTATGATTGGAAAAACGATAAAGGCTTACAAGATCTAGCAAAAATGCTTGGTCAGTCTGACAAATAATTCGTTGTCACTTATTCAGTAGTCGCTACCAGCGACTACTGATTATAAGAAGGAAAAAATATGAATACAGATATGTCACATCTAGGTCGTGAATTCCAAGTAATAAATGGTGATATTACCATTCAGGCTTATGAAAAAGGTCAAGGTGAACCGATTATTTTCGTTCATGGTTTCCCTGACTCAGCGAATGCTTGGCGTCACCAAGTTGACCCGTTTGTCAGTGCTGGCTACCGTGTCATTACTTTGGACATGCGTGGCTACGGTAAAACGTCCAAGCCAATGGAAAAAGAGCATTATCACATCACGATGCTTGCTTCAGATGTGAAAGCTGTTCTCGATCACCTTAATATAGAGAAGGCTCATGTTGTCGGTCATGACTGGGGTGCGGTTGTATCTTGGGCTTTTGCGGGCATTTACCCACAAGCTACAAAATCTCTGACTGCAATTTCAGTTGGTCATCCACTGGTACTACTCAGTATGCCTGATATCCAACAGCGTGAAATGTCGTGGTATTTCTTCTTTTTCCAATTGCCAATGGCGCAAGACTTACTTGCTGCCGATGATTGGAAACTATTCAAAGAATGGATCCGAAACCACCCCGAATGGGAACACTGGAAAGAAAGCTTTAAAGAAGGTAAAGATATCGTTCCAGCGATTAACTGGTATCGCAACGCATTAAACCTAGAGAGCCCGATGAACGCTGAAGACCTTGGTCTGGTTCAAGCACCTTGTTTGGGTATTTGGTCAGAACATGACTACTATTTAGGTGAGAAACAAATGAAGGACTCTGTGCATTTCATCGGTGAAAATGCCAGTTTTGAATTTGCTCGTGTGAATGACGCGACTCACTGGGTGCAACTCGATAAACCTCAAGAAATCAATGAGGTTGTGCTGCAATTTACCTCTAAACACGGTTGAAAATCAGAATAATTTAATGAGTTAATGAAGCCAGCAAAGTTATGTTGCTGGCTTTGTACGTTTATAGGAGTCGGGACCATTAGAATAATTATGACGAAATCCTGAAAGCGATACTAATGGAAACACTAAGTAAACAAGAAAAGGGGCAAAGGTGTGTTTGCTATGATCGGCGCTGGCACACCTCTGATAACAACATACTATCAACTTAACCACGGCGCTTTTTGGCATTGATCTTTTAATAGAGATAAAAAGCCAGTGACTCGCGCTGACCTCTCATGCGCAGCAGAACTCACGAGGGCAACAATATCGGCATTTGGAAGCTCATAATCTGGCAATAATCGCACTAATTTACCACTATCAATCTGTGATTGAATATCCCATTCAGATCGCATGATGATCCCTAAGTCTCTTAAGGCCCAGTCTTTAATCACTCTGCCCTCATTACTTGCAAGAGAAGGACGAATACGAACACTTTCTATGGCCCCTGTTACTGCATGAGTAAAACTCCACAACGTGACATCTTCATTATTTTCTCTCAACGCAATACATTGATGCTTCTTAAGATCTTGCGGAGTCTTAGGCTGTCCATGACGAGATAAATACTCCGGCGAAGCGCAAACAAAGCGCTTGTTTGGGGCTAAACTCACCATCTTAAGGCTGGAGTCCGCCAGGTGACCAATGTAGATGATAATGTCCCATTTATGATGGTTGGCCCAGTTTGGCTTATCTGATAACTCTAGCTCCACCTCTAGGCGAGGATGAGCTTTTTTATACTCACCTAATAAAGGGGCTATCACATCGTTGCCAAAGCCAAGGGGCGCCAATACTCTTAGACAACCACTGACATCCCCTCTGCTTTCATTGAGTTTATCGGTGAGCTCGTCCAAATCTTCAAGGATCGAAATACCAGTATCAACTAAAACGCGCCCTTCTTCTGTTAAGCTAACCACGCGCGAAGGCCGTTGAAGTAACTTAAGCGATAGCTTCTTTTCGATATGTTGAATACGCTGAGTGACTGATGGCGGCGTTATATTGAGCGTACGAGCCGCATCTGCCAATGTTCTATGGTTAGAAACTACCACAAGAAATCGAATATCTT
Organism: Vibrio sp. YQ_11; assembly: GCF_043103065.1. Classification (NCBI taxonomy): domain Bacteria; kingdom Pseudomonadati; phylum Pseudomonadota; class Gammaproteobacteria; order Vibrionales; family Vibrionaceae; genus Vibrio; species Vibrio sp. YQ_11. The sequence continues at coordinate 42,881 of NZ_JBICJM010000004.1, forward strand.
CTGTCGTTAACATTAACTTCCAACCTAATGTATAAGTAGATTTTTGTTAATATAATTCAACTTCTTCCTACTTCATAATCATTTCATCAATAGTTAATTTCACTTTGCAAGTTTAGGTAAATGAAATGATTAAGCATACGGAACACCCTGATTTAGAAAAACAATACAATGCCATCGGCACACCATTTCTCTATTTGGATAAACAAAAATTTTTGAGCAACCTTGCTCAAATGCGCAGCCATATGTCGAAACTAGGCACACCACTAAGACCCCACTTTAAAACAGTAAAGTCGTTAGATGCGCTTCCTTACTTAATTGACTCTCTAGAGGCTCCAATCACTGTATCCACTCTTGAGGAAGCAGAACAGCTTGCCAGTTATGGCTGTAAAAATATTCTCTATGCAGTTGGCATATCACAAGAAAAACTATTACGAGTCGAGCAGTTACTGAAACGTGGCATGAGTATTGTGGTTTTACTTGATAGCATGGAACAAGTCGATTTCGTTAACGCCTACTGTCAAGAACGTGGGTGTGTTATTAGCTGCCTGATAGAGATTGATTGCGACGGACACCGAGGTGGAGTAAGTGCAGATTCCGAAGCCCTGATTGCAATGGCTAAGAGCTTAGGTAAGGGTTTGGGCAATTTTAAAGGGGTGATGCTCCACGCAGGTGAGTCTTACCACTGTAAGTCTCGAGAAGCGTTAAACCAATCCGCCAGTAATGAAGTAGCGACTGCACAACTTGCGGCGAAACGCCTCGAGTCGGTTGGGATTTACTGCGAAATAGTCAGCGTGGGTTCTACCCCGACGGCATGCTCATACACAAACACAAGTGGAATCACAGAAGTCAGAGCTGGCGTCTATTCATTGTTTGACTTAGTGATGCATCGGCTTGGAGTATGTACTTTAAACGATATCGCAATCTCAGTAGTAAGTAGTGTTATTGGACACAACAAATCGAGGGGGCAAATATTTGTTGATGCTGGATGGATGGCTCTTTCTTTAGATAAAGGTCATGACGAACAATGTTATGGCGTGGTTCTCCAACCGAATGGCCAAGAGAGTCAAATACTGAAAGTAGTGCAGGTAAATCAAGAGCACGGCATACTCGAAGCGGCTTCTGGAAGCGAGATCGACTTCGAATGTTTTCCCATTGGTTCTAGAGTACACATCGTCCCAAATCATGCATGCTCTACAAGCGCGATGCACAGTAAATACTATGTCTTTGACTTGGTCGAGGGTCAAATTGAGCAATGGCAACGTGTTTCAGGGTGGTAAACATGATTTATCTAGATGAAAAAACGACAGCAGCGTTAATTTCTCACGAGCTGGCATACAAAGCGGTCAAAGCGGCATTTTCTTCAGTACAAGATCAGCACTCATCAATATTTCCGGTCGTTAACGCATCAGGCCCGATCGAAGGCTCAATGTTTTCACTCAAATCAGCATGCACAAATCAATTACTTGGTTGGAAAATGGGAAGCTATTGGCCTTGCAATAATCAGTTTGGGCGACCGAACCATGGTACTCATATCTTTCTTCTTTCACCGGATACGGGGGAAATGAAAGCCATTTTGTCAGCAAGTTTGGTCAATGCCTACCGAACTGCAGCAGCTGATGCCATCGCTGTTGATCTACTGGCGAGACAAGATTCATCTGTACTCGCGTTATTTGGCACAGGCCATCAAGCTAAATACGAAGCGCTTGCCATTTCAAAAGTTAGGAATCTATCTAAAGTCCTGATTGTTGGTAGAAATCAGACTAACGCCAACCAACTAGCGCAAGAGCTAAGCAAAGAAGGGTTAACAACAGACATCAAATCCGCTCAAGAAGCCTGTGAAAGCGCAGATATTATTGTTACCGTTACAGCGTCCACCGCTCCTTTGTTTGAATCTTCATGGGTAAAACCTGGAACTCATATTTCTGCAATGGGAGCAGATAAAATAGGAAAACAGGAACTTCCACCATCGCTATTTGAGAACGCCACCCTCTACTGTGATTATTTATCTCAGTCCAAAACAATTGGTGAGTTCCAGCATGCGCCAGATAAAGAGATCTATCAGATCGGTGACAATCTTCAATTAAAAGAAAGGAACAAAAACGACATTACTATTTTTGATAGCTCAGGAATTGCCTATCAAGATCTTTATATTGCGCAAATAGTTTTAGATAAATACCTATCCAAGGGAGATTACCATGAATAACGTTGGCTTTTTAAAAATAAACGGTAACACCATCGATGACATTATCGACCTCTCCGTGGAAGAGTCCCAAAAACACCTCATTGCTAATAACGCAGAATGGCTTGCAGAGGCGAGTTTCAACGACGATAGCGTCAGTTACGGCATTTATTTAGACGACAAACCAGCAGGGCTCATCTCTCTTATCGATCCAAGACTACTCGACAAGTTCGATGATCACTTTCAAAAGGATCATTTGTACGTGTGGCGCGTCATGATTGACCATCGTTTTCAAGGAAAGGGATTGGGAAATCAAGCGATTAACTTTAGTAAGCGATACGCTTCCATTATCGGTTTACAAGGCGTGTCCCTGACCACAATGGATAAAGATGAAGGGAATGCTCTCCATATTTACCAAAAGCTCGGATTTATACCAACGGGTAGAAGACTTGATGATGAAATTGAATTAATTTTTAGCTTCAAGATATGATTTAATAATCGGTCTAGATGGTTAAATAAATTACTAATAATTAAACCCTATGGTAAAACATGAAGTGATTATTTTAATCTTACAATCACTCATTAATTAACACGTAAAAATAAATTTTGATTTATCAATTTGGAGATATAGTGAAAAATATACTTGTATATACCATTTTTATTATTTTATTTTCAGGGTGTGATTATAAGTATGAATCATACTCGGAATCATATACCTCAAAGATTATTAAAAATGTTGTTCTAGATATAGAATGTGTTAAATCTTCTCTTGATAAAAAATTAGAATTTAATACAGTGACTGAAAGTAAAAACTCTCTTCGAACCAGCATTTCGGATATTGAAGTGCAAGTAAACGTGACTGAGAATGAATTAGTCATCGTGTCTAAATACAAAACAGAGACTAAACAGGACAAGAATATTTATATTGTAAGTGCTGTTGGAAAGAGAGTTGAAAGAATCATTTTTAATGATTGTGATTATTAAAAATGAACATCACCGTCTAAATAATTGCATCCTTGCTTATAAAATTTATTAGCTCCATCAGCTTGTAAATTTATAGTTAACCCTGTTTATTGATAACATTTTCTAGACAAGCTAATAGATTCGAATTTATATGCATACGGGCAAGTAAAGAGTGTTATTGCTGATAACTTGGCATTAGCCAAATTCAAGTAAAATAAATGTATTACTCCCATTCGATTTCAAAAGGCTAACAAGCTTTGGGGCACTTCTGTGCTACGAAGTGCCAATTGTGAAGTATCTGGACAAAAGTTGGTTAGGAAATTTACTCTATTTAGACTATTAGGTATTAGGAAAAGTATGGGTGTTGCACCATTCCCCTTAAGGCATGCTCAATATTTGCCCATTGAAAGACCGTGCTCTTCAATAGATAATCTCTAAGCATCATTAGCACCCACGACATGTCTGGGAGGTACATCATAGCGGGAGCGGCGTTATGTTGCTTAAACAATGGTGGGCGATGATAAATGTCAGTCATAGTGTGCGTTAGTTTGTGGATTTGGAGCGTACAGCGAGAGTCGAACTCGCATCATCATATTGGAAGGCAGAGAAGTAGGCTTTGCGTTCATATTTCTTGATAATCAGTGATTTGACGAGTCAATTTTAATCAAGAAGGCTAAGTCAGTTAGAATGCTATAGCATGAAAAAGTGCTATATTGAAAGCATCACATCTTCACGCCCCCACAGAAGGAATAATACTATGCCGACCTACCAGGTCACTTACTTCAACGTGAGACACGCCGTGATGGATAGCGAAGCTATCTTCATGAAAAACCTAACGAACGCAAAGCGCTCAGCAGAGCATCATGCGCCAGAGGGTACTGATCAAATTGAAATCAAAGATTTAATGGATCAAGTTCTGACTCGATTGACGCTTGAGCAAGGCTGGGTTGATAACATCGAAGACTGACATTGCCTAGCAATCACGGTTCGTTTGGAGTGTCATCAATAAATACACAGGCTTGATTAGTTTTTCGTATTAGCCTTTGACACAGTTTAATTTGTTTGTCTGTCAAAGTCTGTTCACAGTAGAGTTGGTCGAGTAAACCTGCAAGCATGTCTCTTTCCAAGTTACTCAGTTTTTCAGAATGCATGAGGAGTGTCATATTGATAAGTTCAGAGAGGTTTCTTGAACTCACAATCCCCATTCCTTATCCCACTTCTTTTGTTCCTCAATATCTTCTATTCGTTTGTGGACATCCTTTCTCTTCAACTCTTCTGGTATCCGCCCAATCCTTTTTCCTTTCGGATTAAGACCAAGTTGTTTCTGCTTTTGTGTCGGTTTAGGTAACTTGCTCACATATAATCCTATTTTGATGGTTGACTGAATTTCGCACCACGTCCACGTTGGCTATGAAAGAAACAATGATACTACACAAGTCAGCATAAAATAGACAAAAGTGAGTAACAGCACTAGTTAAATTAGCATTGTAAGCATCGCAAATACCAGCGTGTTGCAACTTCGGCTATTTGCTCGCAATCGGCATAAAGTCATTTTTTGTTAGCTAACGCGTTAGAAACTTACTAATATTTTTAAAATCATAACCTTACAGTCAAATTAAAATATGACCGAAGACTAAACTAACTATTTTCAATTTAAGGCTTATACTTAAAGTAGCTCCGCGAATTTGAGTTATTTTTTCATTATAAAACAAGTTTCCTTTCACAGTTATTTTCGAAATTTTTCGTTTAACTTCTGAGACAGCCCTCTTGAGTGACTATGAAATAGCTCTAGTTACCAGAGCCTTAACCTATAGGATTAGTCGAGGTATATATGTCTGACAGAGAAACTGGATCAGTAAAATGGTTTAACGAGAATAAAGGCTTTGGATTTATCACCAAAGATAGTGATGGCAAGGATATTTTTGTCCATTTCCGTTCGATTTCGTCTGATGGGTTTAAGACCCTGTTGGAAGGGCAAAAAGTAAGTTTTGAAGTTGAACCAGGTGAGAAAGGGCCGCACGCAACAAACGTGGCTCTCATCTAGATACGGCTGAAGGCATAGTAATCAAATGCTTTGCCTTCATTTTTTGTCTAGTTATTGTTTGATGGTAAAAGTCCATTCCAACTTCTTCCTTCTTTTCGAAATTCAACTCTGATCCTTTCAGGTTATAGATTTTCAGCTGATCAAAGCTATTTGGATATGGGAAATATAAAAGTGTCCCAGAAAACATGTCTATGACAAGGAGGTGCCTTTTATAAAGGTCAACCATCATTGAAAGGAAACAAATCATGATACCCACCAACGAGAAAGCATGGCGCCAAACATATCTAAGGTCACTGAATGTAAAAGGCACAGAATATAGATACTGGTCATTAAAAAAACTTGCCCAATATTATCAAGTAAACCTGTCCAAAATTCCCGTAACTAAACGTCTGCTTATTGAAAATGTAATGCGACAAACCTCTGATTTAAAAGAGTCATCTCAAATTATTGAAGAATTGCTCTTTAAAAATAAGGCTCTCGACTCAGAGAGCAATGGTAATTCATCAGAATTAAGTTTCTATCCTAGTAGAGTACTGATGCAGGACTATACTGGGATACCTGCTTTAGTCGATTTAGCCGCAATAAGAGATGCAGTAGCTCAAGAAGGCGGAGATCCGAGTTATGTAACACCCAAATGTCCGGTTGATCTTGTCATAGACCATTCGTTAATTGTTTATCAATCAGGTTCAGAATCTTCGATACAAACAAATCGCGCACATGAAATGGCACGAAATAGAGAGCGTTATACATTTCTAAAATGGGCACAAAAAAACTTCCGTAACTTGACAGTGATCCCTCCCGGTAAGGGGATATGCCATCAAGTCAATCTGGAATATCTATCTCAAGTTGTGCGCGAAGACGAAAAAAGAGTGTTAACACCAGACACGGTAATAGGAACCGATAGCCACACCACTATGATAAACGGATTAGGCGTGTTGGGTTGGGGAGTGGGAGGCATAGAAGCCGAAGCTGCAATGCTTGGTCAGCCACTAAATATCGCTATCCCACGAGTTGTCGGAGTACGTCTTGATGGGCAATTGCGTCCCGGTGTGACTGCGACCGATTTGGTTTTGACGATCACAGAAAGGTTAAGGTCTCATGGCGTGGTTGGTAAGTTCGTTGAGTACTATGGTGACGGCTTAGCCACTCTATCGGTGGCAGACCGAGCAACGCTTGCCAATATGGCACCAGAGTATGGAGCCACTTGCGGATTTTTCCCAATTGATGAAAATACTATCGCCTATTTAACCATGACAAACCGCCCTTCTTCACTGATTGATAGAGTGCGGGCATACGCCCTAGAGCAAGATCTATGGTGGGATACAAACCGCCCTTCACCAGAGTATGACGAAAATGTTGTAGTCGATTTATCTGCCATCGGTACCTCAATAGCAGGGCCCAAACGACCTCAAGACAGACTTAACATCAGCGCCATTAAGCAAGCGACTCTTGACCAATGTGCTATTGAAGGTGCCGCAAACTCAAGCCAGCCAGGATCATCCAGACCCTTACATCATGGTGATGTCGTCATTGCAGCTATCACCTCGTGCACTAACACGTCAAACCCCGCTGTTATGCTGACTGCGGGTTTAGTGGCTAAGGCAGCAGTTAAAAAAGGGTTGACCGTTCCTAGCTACGTCAAAACTTCTCTCGCCCCCGGTTCATTAGCTGTCGCTCGATATCTCAATGATACGGGTTTGCAAGACTACCTCGACCTATTGGGATTTCATCGAGTTGGATACGGTTGCACAACATGCATTGGTAACTCTGGCCCATTAAAAAACAATCTTGAAACTGAGATCTCGGAAAACAGCCTGAATGTATCGGCGGTATTATCAGGTAATCGCAACTTTGAAGGTAGAGTACACCCCTCTGTTAGCCTAAACTGGCTTGCCTCGCCACCTTTAGTCGTCGCATTTGCGTTAGCGGGTACGACCTGTATTGACTTAGAAAAAGACCCAATTGCGCTCAATAGTAACAACGAGCCCGTCTATCTAAAAGATCTGTGGCCAAGCCAAGCCATGCTGGATGAAATGCTAAATCAAGTCCATGAGAGCCACTTTAGATTGAGCTACAGCGACATTACTGAAGGTGATGAAGAGTGGGAACAATTGTCAATGAAAGATAGCCCCTGCTACCCTTGGGACGAAGGCTCTACTTACATACAACGCCCTCCTTTTTTGGAAATACCACCGCCGACTTTTCCTGTTGAATCAGCGCGTATATTAGCCATTTTGGGGGATTCAATTACGACCGACCATATTTCACCAGCAGGCCGCATTTCAGAACATAGCCCGGCGGGTCAATATCTACTTTCAAAAAACATCACACCTGAAGAGTTTAATAGCTATGGTTCACGCCGAGGAAATCATCACATCATGGTTCGTGGGACTTTTTCAAATGTACGTTTGGAAAACAAAATCGCCTCCCCGACGATAGGCGGTGTCACGCGATGTTACGGCGATACCAAACTGGATGACTGTAACATGTCAACCACTGAGAAAGCGCCTCCCATCATTCCTATTTACGACGCCAGCAGGAGGTCAATCGAACTTAACGTTCCGTTGGTAATATTTGCTGGCAAAGACTATGGTTCAGGCTCTAGTCGTGACTGGGCGGCAAAAGGTTGTTTGTTATTGAATGTGAAAGCGGTCATCGCGGAATCGTTTGAGCGAATTCATCGTAGTAATTTAGTCGGTATGGGCATACTGCCTCTTCAACTGATGCGACCAGATGAATTAAATTCACTGACTTTAGAGGGTAATGAGACTGTTTTTATTGCCCCCCACGAACCTATAAAGCCGTTATTGGAGCTCAATATTATCGTAGTAACAGCGCAAGGTGCTGAGCTCACCATACCTGTTACTGCTCGTATAGATAACCCTAAGGAACTAGAGTATTTTAACTCGGGGGGTATTCTTCAATATGTTCTGAAGCAACTGACAGCTAATATTCCTAAAATGTCATAGTGAAGTCTCGCGTCTTAGATTACGGGGTAGCAGTCTGCGGTAGTTTTTCACCGCAGACTGTCTATACATTTCAGATTCAGATGTTGTTCTGTTTTTCTCTTACAGAGAAATACCGTAAAAAAGTGAGACCGAGTAAAGCTGAACAGATGGAAGCTGAGAAAATTCCAAGTTTTGCTGCATTAATTTGATCAGTGCTATAGGCTAACTCTGAGATAAACAATGCCATCGTAAAACCAATGCCAGCTAGCATCCCCCCCCAAAAAATCATTCCCCAATTCATATTTTCTGGAAGCATGGCTACCCGGAGTCTTACGGATATCCAACTGAACAGCACAATACCTATAGGCTTGCCAAAAACAAAACCCAAAAAGACAGCAAAAGTAATTGGAGAAGTTGCGTTCGTACTGGTTAGTGAAATCCCAGCATTAGCAAAGGCGAATAGTGGTAAGATGATAAACCCGACCCAAGGATGAAGTAACATTTCTAAGCGCTCGACCGGTGAAAGCGTTTCACGGGCCGCCGCCGCAGCTGTCCTTAAAGTCTCTCCTTCAATCTTATCTCCGCTCCATTGCTTCATAGGTGATGATGCCACTATTGAGTTCACAATAGTGGAGAGGTGTTGCTTGCTGACCCACTTATTTGTGGGGGTTAATAAGCCTAGAATCACACCAGTAATTGTCGGATGTATACCAGACATGTCGACCGACAACCATATCATTCCTCCAACAAGAGAGAAGAGTACAATACTGCGAACTCCCAAGAAGCTCATACCTTGAACAATAATAAAACCTATTAATGCATAAACGACGGGCCGCCATTCAATGTCATTACCATAACCAATAGCCACAACAAAGATTGCGCCAATATCATCGACTACGGCCATTGATAACATGAATATTCGTAAGCTACTCGGAATACTTCGTCCTAAGAGCGCTAGGCACCCGATCACAAATGCGGTATCCGTCGCCATCACAGTCCCCCAACCATGATGCCCTGGTTCACCAAATTGGATAAATAAATAGAAAAGAGGAGGTAAAAACATCCCACCAAGAGCGGCAGCAATGGAAAGTACAGCTAATTTAGGATTACGAAGTTCACCCAGCACCAACTCACGCTTAAGTTCTAAGGCAATGAGAAAGAAAAACAAAGTCATTCCTGCATCGTTTATCCATTTGTGTAAAGAACGCTCAAAGACTAAATCACCGAAAGTAATCCCTACCGAAATCTGCCAAAAATGAGCAAACTCTTCACTTAGATTTGAATTGGCAATTAAAACAGCAAGTACTGCTGAAACAAATAGAACAATGCCTGCTGCGGATTCAATATGTATAAAACGGTTTACTGGTTGAGCAACCCAATCAATGTACTCTTTTGGTAATCGAGTCGGATTAGTTGGTACTATTGGGACTTTTTTACTCATTATTTTCAACTGTAGGTATTAAGTTACCTTCAATGCTATTGAGAAACCTGAATATGTCACTGTTAGTAGATAAAACAAGCGTTGTATTTTCTGAAATGATAGTTGAGTAAGACTGCATTGTTCGCGTGAACTCATAAAGGTCTCTCGCTTGAGGGCTTTTATTGTAAGCTAACGAATAAATTTCGGCGGCTTTGGCATCAGCTTGTCCGCGAATCTCTTCGACTTCACGATAGGCTTCAGACTGGATTTTATTCAAATCTCTGATTCGGTCACCACGAATCCTCGCAGCTTCCCCATTCCCTTCGGATAAAAAACGTTCCGCGATTTGCCGACGCTCACTAATCATTCGCTCGTAAATTTTAGGGCGAACACTTTCATTGTAATTAATACGTTTGAAGCGAATATCGAGCAATTCAATACCAAATATCTTTATTTTTTCTGACGCAGCAGAGAATATTTCTTGTTCTACTAGTTGACGCCCTTTTTTAATAGGAACAAGGGTGCCAATTTTTAACTCTCCTTCAGTGTCACTTAATAAGGCATCTCGTAACGGTTTTCTGTTTTTGTTGGTACGAATTATTTCGATTAGTTCATGCTTTGCGACAGCATTTCGCGTCTCACTTCCCAAAATATCGTCAAGACGAGATTGTGCACTACGCTCATCTTTGATTCTTAAAAAGTATTGAAGTGGGTCGGTTATTCGCCACCGAGCGAATAAATCAACTGAAATATACAGCTTATCTTTTGTGGGCATATCGGAAGGGTTGCCATCCCACTCTAACACTCTTTTGTCTATAGTGTTAATTTCATGAATGAATGGCATTTTTATCTTTAACCCTGCATCCACAACAGGTTCTCCTATTGGTTTCCCAAACTGAGTAATAATGACCTGTTGTACTTCACTCACGGTGTAAAGTGCGTTGTATATACCAAGAGAGACACATAAAACTAATGCGGTTATGACTCCTATTTTTTTCGGTTTCATTGTGCACCTCCTTGTGTCTTATTGAGATTAAGTAAAGGTAAGATATTGTTTGCTCGCTCATCAATGATAATTTTGGCCCGAATATTCGGTAATACAGCTTGCATGGTTTCTAAGTAGATTCTTCGTTTGGTCACTTCTGGAGCTTTAACGTACTCAATCAATAGTGCATTAAATCGCGCTGTATCCCCCTCGGCTTCATTCACTCTTTTTAAACGATAACCATCAGCCTCTCTGATCCTTTGATCTTTTTCTCCTAAAGCTAAAGGGATCACTTTGTTGTAATCTCGACGAGCTTCATTAATAAGCTTTTCTTTTTCCTGTTGGGCTTGGTTCACTTCGTTAAATGATGCCTGAACAGGTTGAGGAGGGTTGATGTTTTTCAATTGCACTTGGTCAATACTTATCCCTAAGGCATATTTTGTTGAGAGCGCCTGCATTTTTGAAAGCGCTTCATATTCAATTTCTTGTCGGCCTATTGTGATCACTTCATCTACAGTTCTATCCCCGACAACTTCACGCATTACGGACTCAGAAACATATCGAAGCGTTTCACTAGGTTCCCGGACTTCGAACAAAAACTTAATAGGTTCAGAAATTCGATATTGAACTACCCACTCCACAAGGGCAGCATTTAAATCACCAGTGACCATTTGTGTCTCTTGGCGACGATCGTTCACTCTGGGACTTTGGTGAGGATCATTAGCTCCTGGCGTCGTAAAACCAAACTCTTGTTTCAGCTGACGTTTAACTGGAACTATTTTTACCGTGTCAATACCAAGTGGAACCTTGATATGGAGCCCCGCAGGAACATTATTTACATACTTACCAAAGCGTTGTATGACAGCGACAGAATCACTTGGGACGGTATAAAATGTTGACCATAAAATGAGAGCTAAAAATAAAATAATAAATGGAGAAAAAAAGCTCGACGGTCCGCCACCGATAAGAATTTTCTTGAAGTGCTGAAGAATAGTATGAAAAGCTTTTTTCAAATGTGGAGAATCTTGCTGACCTCCGCCCCAGGGGTTTCCTGAAGAATTGTTACTTGGGAGCATGAGCATGCCCTCCGGCTATAGGTAAGGAATTTGACCTATGCAAAATTGAATGAGGTAGGTAGCGCTTAATCAACTAGAGTAATTTGTGTGCAGTTTACGATTAGTTACTAAGTGTTGCCTTAGGATAGGGACGGTCTATTTAAACTTCTAATATAATCAGAAATTATTAGCTAGTATGATTTCTAACTATATCTCAAGCTCTACAGTAACCCCTAATTACTAGGCTCTTTTTATCGCTAGCGTTATGCGACGTGTAGTTATGTGAGAGCATACATCTTTAACTATTATTATAGGTTATTTATGTCCGCATAAGGATAGATTTGGCAATTTTTCTACAACGGAACAAGCCTTGTAGAAAAATATGACTCGAAAAAACTAAGAGAGCGGCCGTTCTAGCAAAAATCGGGATAAGATAAATCAGACCGAATCAATACTGGACACAGGCTTTTCAACGGTGGAGAAAAGCCTGTGCCAATGCTTCTAGCAGTCAGTTTGCTCTGAAAGTCTCAAAGCGTCTTCCCGTTCAACTCCAAGGTAACGAATCGTATTATCTAGCTTCGAATGTCCTAGTAAAGTCTGTATTGCCCTAATGTTTTTTGTTCTGGTATAGATCAAAGTAGCTTTGGTGCGACGCATTGAATGAGTCCCATAATAGTCTGCATTCAACCCCAGTTTTGCAGCCCAACACCTTATAATCGAACGATAAAATGAGTAACTGATAGGTTGTCCTTTACGGCGACAACTTGGAAACAAACAACTGCTTGCTTCTAGGGATGCAGAGTAGATCCATTGACTGATACTCTGCTGAGTTCTAGGAGTGATTTCATAGTGCACATCAGTGCCCGTTTTTTGCCGGATGCATTGACCCCTCTCATAAATCACTCCTTGCGAAGAGACATCGTATACGTGTAGCTTTAGTAAATCACTCGCTCTCAACTTACTATCAATGGCTAGGTTTAGCAGAGCTAAGTTGCATTAGGTCGTTTTCAAGCTCAAATGGCCTTTTTATGCCACTGCACTTTGTACAAGATAACTTCCTCATGATGACTGATCTGCTCCAGCCAGACTGGACACTTCATTAAGCGACATTTTTCTGTTCAAAGTTAACTGGGCTTAGATACCCAAGAGCACTGTGCCTTCTCGTCCGACTATAATCAACCTCAATGTACTCGAAGACTGTTTGGCGCATCTCATCTCTGGTCATGATCGGTTCGTACTGGATCGCTTCAACCTTCATCGAATGGAAGAAGCTCTCAACACACGCATTATCCCAGCAGTTTCCTTTTCTACTCATACTTTGCTTTAGATTATAAGCAGTTATGAGGTCTCGATAATCTTTCGAGCAATACTGGCTACCTCTATCACTATGAACAATAACTTCCTCTGGAAA